>NZ_BCUU01000058.1 GCF_001591385.1 Variovorax soli NBRC 106424 | reverse complement strand
GTCGGCGGCGCCGTCGGTGTCGTCACGCACGCGGCCGTCCGGCGCGGCGGCCGAGCGGCCGTTGGTCATCATCATCCAGGCCAGGCCCACGCCCACCAGCGCCAGTGGCAGCGGCTGCTCGCGGGCCGAGCGGCCCAGGCTGTAGAAGTATTCGCTGGCGCCGTTGTGGCGCAGGTAGTCCACGCCCTGGTCCACCAGGCGCCGGGGTTCGAGCCGGCGCTCGAGCAGCGTCAGCGTGCGGTCGAGTTCGCTGCGGGTGCGCTGGATGTCGGCCTGAATCTGGGCCGAGTTGCGGTCGTGGTTCATACATGCTCCTTCACCATGTTGGTGTCGCGCCGCAGCGACTCCATGGTGCGGCGCGGTGCAAGCTCCTTCATGTCCAGCGCCTTGACGCCGCCCGACACCATGACGAAGCCGATGACGATCACCACCAGCCCAACGATGGCCGGCGCGAGCCAGTGCGCAATGTCCGCCGGCAGCAGCGGCCCGAGCGCATTCACCGCCGCCAACAGCAGGATGACGAAACCGGCGAGCAGCACCGCGCCGCCGATGGCGATGACCCCGATGCTCACCGCTGCGCGGGTGGTCTTCTCGGACACCTCGGCCTTGGCCAGTTCGACCTCGTCCTGCACCAGCGCGGCGGTGTCGCGCCACAGCCGGCCGAGCAGCCCGGTGACCGATTCTGAATCGTCGGTGCGCCCGCGGCGCGACTCGTCACGGGCATCGTCCGACCTGTTGCGCATGTCGGCGTCGGTGGAATAACCGGCCGCGTCCGGCGTGCTGGCGGCGGGGCCTGCGAATGTGGAATTCATCATGGGCTCCTTTCAGGACTGGCTGGCCTTCATGAAGCGAACCGCCAGAAAGCCGGTCGCCAGGGCAAAACCGAAGAACGCCACCGGCTGGGCGCGCGCGAACGACTCCACGTCGCGCACCATCGCGCTCAACTCCTTGTTGCGCAGGGCGCTCGACAGGCGGTCCAGGCCGTCCGCGGCCGAGCCGGTCAGCCCCAGCAGCGGGTCGCCCTCGCCGCGCTGCGCCGCATCGCGCAGTGCGCCGGCGACGTTGTGCAGTTCGTCGGCGGCGCTGTTCCTGGTTTCGTTGACCTGCGTCTGTGCGCTGTCGCGCGCATCGTCGAGCAGCCTGCCCACGCGCGCCTTCACCTGCTGCGCTGCCGAGTCCTGCGCGGTGTCTTCGCGGCCAGGCTCGGAGGGCCGCTCGGAAGACCGCTGGGCGAAGCCGGGAGCGTCCTCGGCCGGCAAATATGAATCTGTGGACATGTGGACCTCCTGGTTGAAACGATCGGTTTCGCGCCGGGCAAGGCCTTGCCCGGCTGCCGGGACATCACGGCAAGCGACGTACCCGGTGCCCCGCTGGCCGGTCGGGCCGCGGGACGGCTCAGCCTGCGGCGGCCCGCTCGCACAGCACGCCGTCGATCTCGGCGTCAAAGACCAGCGTGGCCGCCGCGACCGCTGAGCGTGTCTCCTTGGCGCTCCCGAGCTAACCTGATTCAGACAGACAGCGCTCGGGCTGCGACGAGGCTGCAAGGGCCTACAGGAGGCTGTATCGCCTGCGGCCCAGTGGCGAACTGGACGAGCTTATTTGCAGGATTCCAAGCCCCAATGGGGTAGGGCTGCTCTTGAAAGGAGCTGACTTCCGCTCAGGGCCCCGTTGCGGAAGTAGCAGTTTCTCGAAAGCGGGCGTTCGAGCAGTACTGTCGGTCACCGATGAAGGGACTTCCTTCTGGGCTGCAGATTCCATGAGACGATTTGCGGCACTCTCGTCAAGAGTGGGGGCGCTCATCCAGCGAGGGAATTCACAACGAACGCAAACATGAAACGCAACAAGTTACTTGTGGCATGCGCTACTTTGGCACTCCTCATCGCAGGCGGCTACGCAACATTTCGCATCGGGCAAATAACGGCAGCGCGGGAGGGCATGAGGACGCTCGCCTTTGTCTCACTCTGGGTCGTTGAGCCTGCCGTAAGACTCAGCGAAATCGAGGCAGAAAATCCTGGCCAATTGCCGAAAATATTGGTGGCGAGCGCAGAAAACTCGATCGCGATGGTGGCGGGAAATTCGGTGATGTTTGATCCGAATTTGGACAATCTAGCAATGGATCAGAAGAATACGTTGTGCGTCATCGCGAAGAACAGGGATCGGCATCGCCTGTTCTATGCCCCGTCGAGCGTTTACAGCAACGATTTGATGGCGCACCTCGAGAAAATCCACAAGGCAACTGCCAAAGGCGCAGACGGTTCGGCAACTGCGGTCGGGCGGGTTCCTTGTTCGCTGCCAGCCGCGACAACCAGGGTGACCCAATAGCGATCCAGGATTAAGGTCTTGACGTTGGACCTGCCAGGCAGCGTGGATGCACGCAACGACCGGTGGAGAGGCTTCATGAAGCAGAACCAGGTCGAACCTGGCGTGTTTGCGTTCTCGCTTGCGGTTGAGGCGCGAATGTCTGGTCGTAGCCCGGAAGCGGCAACCCAGCATTCCCCCTTGCCGCTATCACTCGAACACCGGCCTGAAGAAACTGCGTTCATAGCTGACGATGCAACGCGTGTCTTCTGCGTATTTGAATGCGGCCTGGCACGCTGGATCGTTGCCGGATGCCGACCGGTATTCCTCATAGGCTGCAAGACTCGGAAAGGTGAACATCGCGAGCGCGATGTTGTTGGCGCCTTCCGATGGGAGGAAGTAGCCGTGATGTTGCCCGCCGAACTTCTCCACAAGGGGAATCCAGAGCTTGCCGTAGTGCTCGAATTCCTTCAGCTTGAACGGATCGACAACATATCGAAGGTAGCAGGTGACCATAAGAAAAATAGCAGGGCTTGGACGGTTCGCGGGAGCATAGGGCAAGAGAACCCATTTCAATGTCCGCAAACGGCCAGCGCGGCGGCGCCATCCAACCGACGATGGGTTTTTTTCTGTGTTGCCATCGCCATGACGTCTCAACCTCCACGTCCACTCGCCGCGCTGACCGGCGCCAACCTCATGGCCCATTCGGCCGAGCAACTGAGCCTGGCAGCCGTGCCCATGATCGCGGTGCTCCTGCTCGATGCGGGGCCCGGTGACATCGGCCTGTTGGCGGCGGTCCAGACGCTCCCTTTCCTGCTGCTCTCGCTGCCGCTGGGCCTGATGGTCGATCGCATGCCGCGGCGCCGGCTCATGATGGCGGCCGAGACGTTGCGCGCCGCGTCGCTGTTGGCGTTGCTGGCCGCGGCGCTGACGGGCTATCTGTCGATCGGCTGGCTCGCGGTCCTGGGCTTTGTCGGCGCCGTGGGAACGGTGGCTTTCAGCGTTGCCGCACCCGCCTTGGTGCCGGCACTGGTGCCGCGCGCAGCGCTGGCGCAGGCCAACGGGCGGCTCGAGCTCGCGCGCAGTGCGGCCTTCGCCGGTGGGCCGGCGCTCGGCGGGGCACTGGTGTCGTGGGCCGGTGCGTCGGCGACTTTCGTGCTGGCGTCGGTCATGTCGCTCGCTGCGGTCGCCTTGCTGTGGCGGCTTGGCGAACCGCCGCTGGCGCCGCGCGCCGCACGCCATCCGTTGCGCGAGGTGCAGGACGGCGCACGCTTCGTCTGGCGCGAGCCCATGCTGCGGTCCGTATTGCTGACCGCCGCGGTCTGGAACATCGCCTGGTTCGTCCTGCAGGCCGCCTATGTTCCTTATGCGATGCGGGTGCTCGGCCTGGGCGCCGAGGTGGTCGGTGCAACGCTGGGCGCTTTCGGCGCAGGCATGGTGGTTGGCGCGCTGCTGGCGCCGCGCATCGTGCAGGCCATGCCCTTCGGGCGCGCCATCCAGGTCGGGCCGGTGGTTTCAGTGTTCGCGGCTGCGGTGATGGCCTCGACGCTCGTCGTGCCGAGCGCGTGGGTGGCCGGGCTGTCCTTCTTCCTGTTCGGTGCCGGGCCGGTCGTATGGACCATCACCTCCACGACGCTGCGCCAGAGCCTGACCCCCGCCGCGATGCTCGGACGCGTGGGTGCTCTGTTCCTGACGGTGAATGCCGGCGCGCGGCCCGTGGGCGCTGCGCTGGGTGGCGTGATCGGCGCACGCTGGGGCGAGGCGGCCTGCCTGTGGCTGGCGCTGGGTGGGTTCGCGCTGCAGGCGCTGCTGATCACGCGGTCACAGCTGGGCTCGCTACAGCGCTTGCCCGAAGCTGTGGCTTAGCCGGCGCTCCAGGGGCATGGCCGGCGACGGCCAGGTATCAGGCAGCCGCCTGGTTCGCTGCTGCTGCTGCCGCCGCCTGCGGCTGCGCCTGCCCCGCTGCCACCAGCGCCTCCAGCCGCTGCCGGTCGGCCATCAGCCGGCCCGCGATGAGCGACACCACCTCGAAGCCGAAGGCCGGGTTCTGGAAGTAAAGCTGCTTGAAGGTGAGCTCGTCGATGCGCAGCACCAGGCAGTCGGTCACGCAGCGGGCGGTGAGCGAGCGGCATTTGTCGGGCGCGAAGAAGGCGATCTCGCCGAACAGGCGGCCCGACTCCATCACCTGGCCGATCTCGACGAATTCGATCTGCCCCGAGGCCAGGAAGAACAGGTGGTCGGCCATGTCGCCCTTGCGGAACAGCACCTGCCCCGCGCGCAGGCGCCGGCTGCGCATGTAGGGCCGCAGCCATACGCCCGAGAGGTCGCTGGTCTGCGCGGCGGCGCTCACCCGGCGCGTGAGCCGCACCATCTGCGCGGTGCGGAAGATGTTGATGGGCAGCAGTGTGGCATGCAGCATCAGCATGATCAGCGAGGGATGCAGCGCGCCGTAGACCAGAAAGCCCACGTTGCTGGCCACCGCCAGGCAGCGCAGCGGGATCATGGTCCGCACGAAGGAACTGGCCACCACCAGCGCGCCGGCGATGGTCACCGACACGGCCGCGATCTGGCCCTCGGTGGTGGCGAGCGAGTTGGTGATGGTGGTCACCGCGGTGCTCACCAGTTCTTCGTGCCAGGCCATGGATGCGCGCCTCTGTCTTTCCTTGCCTACTGCTTCTTGCGCCCGTACTTCGCGGTGAACGAGGCCGAGCCCAGCTTGTTGGCGTTGATCATGTAGCCCACCAGCGCGGCCGTGCCGCCTTCGGGGATGTCGAGCTTGTCGGTCTTGAGCGCATACACCGTGAAGATGTAGCGGTGCGGCTTGTCCCCCGGCGGCGGGCAGGCGCCGCCGAAGCCGGGCGCGCCGAAGTCGGTGCGGCCCTGCTGGCTGCCGGCGGGCAGGCCCTTGCCGTCGGCGGTGCCGGCGCCCTCGGCCAGTTCGGTGGCGCTGGCCGGGATGTTGTAGACCACCCAGTGCCACCAGCCGGAGCCGGTGGGCGCGTCCGGGTCGTACACGGTCAGCGCGAAGCTCTTGGTGCCGCTGGGCGCGCCGCTCCACTTGAGGGCCGGCGAGACGTTCTTGCCGGTGCAGCCGAAGCCGTTGAAGACCTGCGCCTCGGTCAGCGTGCTGCCGGGCTTGATGGTCGGGCTGGCAAGCGAGAAGCCGGCTGCGCCGGCCAGCGGCGCGGCGGCCATGACCACGGTGGCCACGGCGGCAAAGCGAAGGGTGCGGGGTCGATTTTTCATGGGGGTGTGGTCCTTGGTTTGTATATGCACCAGGTCCGCCATCATGCGCGGCCGGCCACGCCTTGTCATCGGTGACGCCCTAGGCTTTTGCGGCGCCCGCCATCGCGGCGCCGTCGCGCAGCGCCTCCAGGTCGAGCACGCGCACGCCGCCGTACTCCACCACGATCACGCCGCGCTCCTGCAGCGTGTGCAGCGCCTCGTTCACCCGCTGGCGCGACAGGCCCACCAGGTAGGCCAGCTCCTGCTGCGTGATGCGCAGGAGCTGCCCCACGCCCGGAAAGAGCACCGGGTTGAACAGCTGGGCCAGGTTGCGGGCCACGCGCGCGTCGGGGTTGTTCAGCCGGTCGTTCTCGCGCGCGGCGATGAACTGGGCCAGGCGCTCGTTGAGCTGGTTCATCACGAAGCGGTTGAAGCCGATGGAGTGATCCAGCAGCCAGTGGAAGTCGTCGATGGGCAGCCCCGCCACCACGCTCTTGCGCAGCGCCTGGATGTCGTAGCGGTAGGGCTCGCGCTTCATGGCCGTGCCCTCGCCGAACCAGCCGCCCGAGGGCAGGCCGCTGTAGGTCATGGAGCTGCCGTCCGCGCGGTCCTTGCTCATCTTCAGGAGGCCTTCGATCACGCCGAACCAGTAGGTGGGCGGGCGGCCCACGCGGCACACCAGGTCGCCCGGCTCGGCGTCGCCCACCACGATGGCGGCTTCCGCCCGCTCGCGCTCGGCCGGGGCCAGCGCACGCAGCCAGGGCACGCTGCCCAGCTCGGTGCGGGTGGCCGGCCGCACGCGCTCGCGCAGCGACGAGCCGCCGTGCGGGCCCTTGTGCGGGAACGCTGGAATGGGAACAGCCGCGGCGCCGGATTGCATCGGGAAACTCCGGGGGAGTGTTGTCCCTAGGATTGTCGTTGGAACGACAACACAGCGTCAAAGCGCCGGCCTACAGTCCGGCCATCTTGAACACAAAGACCACATCCACCGACACCTTTCCGCGACTGCTCCAGCAGCACGCGGCGCAGCGCCCGCAGGCGCCCGCCATTCGCGAAAAGGACCTGGGCATCTGGCAGACCTGGAGCTGGCAGGACTGCGCGCGCGAAGTGCGCGAGATCGCCTGCGGCCTGGCCAGCCTGGGCTTCAAGCCCCTGGACAACCTGGCCATCGTGGGCGCCAACCGGCCGCACCTGTACCTGTCGATGGCGGCGGCGCAGAGCCTGCGCGGCGTGCCGGTGCCGCTCTACCAGGACGCGGTGGCCGGCGAGATGGTCTTCATGCTGGACGACGCAGGCATCGAGTTCGTCATGGCCGAAGACCAGGAGCAGGTCGACAAACTGCTGGAGTGCCGCGAGAGCCGCCCGCAGCTCAGGCACATCATCTACGACGACCCGCGCGGCCTGCGCAACTACGACCAGCCGGGCCTGCTGAGCTTCGAGGCGCTGCGCGAGCTGGGCCGCGCGTTCGACGCGAAGAACCCCGGCTATTTCGAGGCGGCGGTGGACAGCGTGCAGCCGTCGGACGTGGGCGTGATCCTCTACACCTCGGGCACCACCGGCCGGCCCAAGGGCGTGTGCCAGACGCATGCCGGCTTCATCGCCGCAGGGCGCGGCGGCGTGCAGACCGACAAGCTCGGCCCGGGCGACGACATCATGAGCTACCTGCCCATGGCCTGGGTGGGCGACCATTTGTTCTCGGTGGCGCAGTGGCTGGTGGCGGGCTTCACGCTCAACTGCCCCGAGTCGGCCGAGACGGTGATGAACGACATGCGCGAGATCGGCCCGAGCTACTACTTCGGCCCGCCACGCACCTTCGAAGGGCTGCTCACGGCCGTGTCCATCCGCATGGAAGACGCGGCCGCGCCCAAGCGCTGGCTGTATGCAAAGTGCATGGCGCTGGCGCAGCGCGTGGGCGCCGACATCCTGGGCGGCGCGCCGGTCTCGGCAAAAGACCGCCTGCTCTACAAACTGGGCGACCTGCTCATCTACGGCCCGCTGCGCAACGTGCTGGGCATGAGCCGCATCCGCGTGGCCTACACGGCGGGCGCCGCCATCGGGCCGGACCTGTTCCGCTTCTACCGCTCCATCGGCGTCAACCTCAAGCAGTTCTACGGCCAGACCGAGACCTGCGCGTATGTGTGCCTGCAGCAGGACGGCAAGGTCAAGCTCACCAGCGTGGGCACCGCCGCGCCGGGCATGGAGCTGAAGATCGCCGACAACGGCGAGGTGCTGGTGCGCGGCGTGTCGGTGCTCAAGGAGTACTACAAGCGGCCCGAGGCCACCGCCGAGGTGCTGGACGCCGAAGGCTATTTCCACACCGGCGATGCCGGCGTGCTCGACAGCGAGGGGCACCTGCGCATCATCGACCGCGCCAAGGACGTGGGGCGCCTGAACGGCCCGCAAGGCAGCTGCCAGGGCGCCATGTTCGCGCCCAACTACATCGAGAACAAGCTCAAGTTCTTCCCGCAGATCAAGGAAGCGGTGTGCTTCGGCCACGGCCGCGACCAGGCCTGCGCCTTCATCAACATCGACTACGAGGCCGTGGGCAACTGGGCCGAGCGGCGCGGCCTGCCCTACGGCGGCTATGTCGACCTGGCGGGCAAGCCCGAGGTGCTGGCGCTGGTGGCCGACTGCATCGCCAAGGTCAACGCCGACCTGGCGGCCGAAGACGGCATGGCCGACACGCAGATTGCGCGCTTCCTGGTGCTGCACAAGGAACTCGACCCGGACGACGACGAGCTCACCCGCACGCGCAAGGTGCGGCGCGGCTTCATCGCGGAGAAGTACGCGGTGCTGGTCGACGCGCTGTACGGCGGCAAGAGCGAGCAGTTCATCGAGACGCAGGTCAAGTTCGAGGACGGCCGCGCAGGCAGCGTGAGCGCCACGCTCAAGATCATCGAAGCCAAGCGCTTCCCACCGGTGAAGGCGGCAGCATGAACGCACGCATCGAAGACAGCGCATTGCTGGCCGAAAGCGCCCCGGTGCCAGCCGCGCGCCGGCGCATCGGCGAGGTGATCCTGGACGTGCAGAACATCTCGCTCTCCTTCGGCGGGGTGAAGGCGCTCACCGACATCAGCTTCAACGTGCGCGAGCACGAGGTGCGCTCCATCATCGGGCCCAACGGCGCGGGCAAGAGCTCCATGCTCAACTGCATCAACGGCGTGTACACGCCGCAGCAGGGCTCCATCACCTTCCGCGGCAAGACCTTCAAGCACATGAACTCGCGCCAGGTGGCCGAGATGGGCGTGGCGCGCACCTTCCAGAACCTGGCCCTGTTCAAGGGCATGAGCGTGCTGGACAACATCATGAGCGGGCGCAACCTCAAGATGAAGAGCGGCCTGCTGGCCCAGGCGCTGCGTTGGGGCCCCGCCGAGCGCGAGGAGCTCAAGCACCGCGAGTTCGTCGAGCACATCATCGACTTCCTGGAGATCCAGGCGCACCGCAAGACGCCGGTGGGCCGCCTGCCCTACGGCCTGCAAAAGCGCGTGGACCTGGGCCGCGCGCTGGCCATGGAGCCGCAGGTGCTGCTGCTGGACGAGCCCATGGCCGGCATGAACGTGGAAGAGAAGCAGGACATGAGCCGCTTCATCCTGGACGTGAACGACGAGTTCGGCACCACCATCGTTCTCATCGAGCACGACATGGGCGTGGTGATGGACATCTCGGACCGCGTGGTCGTGCTGGACTACGGCAAGAAGATCGGCGACGGCACGCCCGACGAAGTGCGCGGCAATGAGGAAGTGATCCGCGCCTACCTCGGCACGGCGCACTGAAGGACGGGCGGCAGTATGGGATTTTTCATCGAGACATTCATCGGCGGCCTGATGGTCGGCATGCTGTATGCGCTGATCGCGCTGGGCTTCGTGCTGATCTACAAGGCCTCGGGCGTCTTCAACTTCGCGCAGGGGGCCATGGTGCTCTTTGCGGCGCTGGCCATGGCGCGCTTCGCCGAATGGGTTCCCAAGTGGACCGGCATCGACAACCCCTGGTTCGCCAACATCGCCGGCTTCGTGCTGGCGGGCGCGCTCATGTTCGTGGTGGCCTGGCTGATCGAGCGGCTGGTGCTGCGCCACCTGGTCAACCAGGAAGGCGCCACGCTGCTCATGGCCACGCTGGGCATCACCTACTTCATGGACGGGCTGGGCCAGACCCTGTTCGGCAGCAACATCTACCGCATCGAGATCGGCATGCCCAAGGACCCGATGTTCGTGCTGGAGTCCCTGTTTCAGGGTGGCGTGCTGATCAACAAGGAAGACGTGATCGCCGCGGTGATCGCCGCCGCGCTGGTGGCCCTGCTGTCGCTGTTCTTCCAGAAGACCGGCACCGGCCGCGCGCTGCGCGCGGTGGCCGACGACCACCAGGCGGCGCAGTCCATCGGCATTCCGCTGGCGCGCATCTGGGTGATCGTGTGGTGCGTGGCGGGCACGGTGGCGCTGGTGGCCGGAATGATCTGGGGCAGCAAGCTGGGCGTGCAGTTCTCGCTGGCCACGGTGGCGCTGCGCGCGCTGCCGGTGGTGATCCTGGGCGGCCTCACCTCGGTGCCGGGCGCCATCATCGGCGGGCTGATCATCGGCGTGGGCGAGAAGCTGTCGGAGGTGTACCTGGGGCCGTACGTGGGCGGGGGCATCGAGATCTGGTTCGCCTACGTGCTGGCGCTTGTCTTCCTGCTGTTCCGGCCGCAGGGCTTGTTCGGCGAAAAAATCATCGACCGGGTATAGCCATGCGATTCAGGCTCGACTGTCTTGTCCAGGAATGCCGTGGAACCGGCTTTGCCGGGCCACTGGCATTGCCCCCTGCAAGGGGGTTGGCGGAGCGGAACGAAGTCCGCGAAGACTGGGGGTGTGTGTGATCTACAGAGAAAACGGCCAGTTCAAGACCAGCTACCGCGCCGACCAGGCGGTGTTCCCCATCGTGCAGGACCGCGTGGTGATCTGGGCCCTGGTGGCCTTCGCCTTCGCGGGTGTGCCGCTGCTGGCCAGCGACTACATGTTCCGCGCCATTCTCATTCCCTTCCTGATCTTCTCGCTGGCGGCCATCGGCGTGAACATCCTGGTGGGCTACTGCGGGCAGATCTCGCTGGGCTCGGGCGCCTTCATGGCGGTGGGCGCCTACGGCGCCTACAACTTCTTCGTGCGTGTGCCAGGCATGCCGCTGGTGCCGGCGCTCATCCTGGGCGGCCTCTGCGCCACGCTCTTCGGCATCCTGTTCGGCCTGCCCTCGCTGCGGGTGCGCGGGCTCTACCTGGCGGTGGCCACGCTGGCGGCGCAGTTCTTCGCCGACTGGATGTTCCTGCGCATCAAGTGGTTCACGCTGGATACGCCCTCGGGCTCGGTGGCGGTGTCCAACCTGCAGGTGCTGGGCATTCCCATCGAGAGCGCCACTTCGAAGTACCTGTTCTGCCTGGTGATCGTGGTGCTGGTGGCCGTTGCGGCCAAGAACCTGGTGCGCGGGGCCATCGGCCGCGAGTGGATGGCCATTCGCGACATGGACGTGGCGGCGGCGGTGATCGGCATCCGCCCGGTGTACGCGAAGCTCAGCGCCTTTGCCGTGAGCTCTTTCATCATCGGCGTGGCCGGCGCGCTGTGGGCCTTCGTGTACCTGGGCGCCTGGGAACCCTCGGCCTTCTCGGTGGATTACTCGTTCCGCCTGCTCTTCATGGTGATCATCGGCGGGCTGGGCTCGATCATGGGCAGCTTCTTCGGCGCCGCCTTCATCGTGGTGCTGCCCATCGTGCTCAATCAGCTGCTGCCTGTGCTGGCCGGCCTCCTGGGCATGGAGATTTCCACCGCCGGCATTTCGCACACCGAGCTGATGGTGTTCGGCGCGCTGATCGTGTGGTTCCTGGTGGTGGAGCCGCATGGGCTGGCCAAGCTGTGGTCGACCGGCAAGCAGAAGCTGCGCCTGTGGCCCTTCCCGCATTGATCCCCGATTTTTCCCGTGGCTGTGTGTGATGAAAATTCATAAGGAGACAAACGTGAAGCTGAAGACAATGGCATTGGCCGCAGCGCTGGCGGCGTCCGTGGCGGGCACCGCGCCTGCATTCGCGCAAGAGCAGTTCATTCCTGTGCTGTCCTACCGCACGGGCGCGTACGCGCCCAACGGCACGCCGTGGGCCAACGGTTTTGTCGACTACCTCAAGCTGGTCAACGCGCGCGGCGGCATCAACGGCGTGAAGATCTCCTTCGAGGAATGCGAGACCGGCTACGACACCGCGCGCAGCGTGGAGTGCTACGAGCGCCTGAAGAGCCGCGGCGCCTCCTTCGTGCAGCCGCTGTCGACCGGCGCCACCTTCGCCATTACCGAAAAGGCGCCGGTGGACAAGATTCCGGTGGTGACCATCGGCTACGGCCGCAGCGAAAGCGCGGACGGCGGCGTGTTCAAGTGGAACTTCCCGATTGCCGGCACCTACTGGGTGGCGGCAGACGCCATCCTCCAGGCCATTGCCAAGAAGGAAGGCGGCATGGACAAGCTCAAGGGCAAGAAGATCGCGCTGGTCTATCACGACAGCCCCTACGGCAAGGAGCCCATTCCGCTCCTGCAGGAACGCGCGAAGCTGGTCGGCTTCGACCTGCAGCTGCTGCCGGTGACGGCCCCCGGCGTCGAGCAGAAGGCCACCTGGCTGCAGGTGCGCCAGAGCCGCCCCGACTACGTGCTGCTGTGGGGCTGGGGCGTGATGAACTCCACCGCCATCAAGGAAGCGCAGGCCACCGGCTACCCGCGCGAGAAGATGTACGGCGTGTGGTGGGCCGGTGCCGAGCCCGACGTGAAGGACGTGGGCGACGGTGCCAAGGGCTACAACGCGGTGACCATGCAGCACGGCGCCGAGCCGCAGGCGAAGGTGGTGCAGGACATCCTGGCGCAGATTCACGGCAAGGGCCAGGGCACGGGCCCGAAGGATGAAGTGGGCCAGGTGCTCTACATGCGCGGCGCGATGAGCGCCATGCTGGGCGTGGAAGGCATCCGCGCCGCGCAGGAGCGCTTCGGCAAGGGCAAGGTCATGACCGGCGAACAGGTGCGGTGGGGGCTGGAGAACCTGAACCTCTCGCAGGCCAAGCTGGACGCGCTGGGCTTTGCGGGCGTGATGCGCCCCATCAGCACTTCGTGCACCGACCACATGGGCGCGGCATGGGCGCGCATCCACACCTGGGACGGCAAGCAGTGGAAGTTCAGCTCCGATTGGCTGCAGGCCGACGAGCAGATCATCAAGCCGCTGGTCAAGACCACGGCCGCCAAGTACGCGGCGGACAAGAAGCTGACACCACGCACCCCGGCCGACTGCCAAGCTTGACGCTTGCCATTCGGCCGGGGCACGTGGTGCCCCGGCACTGACGGCACCCTCCCCAACCCCTCCCGCCGGGCGGGAGGGGCGGCGGCTCCACCGGAGCCGCGGCTTCGCCGGGCGCTGCAGGCCACCTGAAACGGAAAAACATGAGCAACGCATCCAACATCGTTCTTGACGTCAACGGCATCGAGGTCATCTACAACCACGTGATCCTGGTGCTCAAGGGCGTGTCGCTGCAGGTGCCCGAAGGGGGCATCGTGGCGCTGCTGGGCGGCAACGGGGCCGGCAAGACGACAACGCTGCGCGCGGTGTCCAACCTGCTGGCGGGCGAGCGCGGCGCGGTGACCAAGGGCACCATCGAGCTGCGCGGCGAGCGCATCGAGGCGCTGTCGCCGGCGGCGCTGGTCAAGCGCGGGCTGGTGCAGGTGATGGAGGGACGGCACTGCTTCGCCCACCTCACCATCGAGGAGAACCTCATGACCGGCGCCTACACCCGCGAAGACGGCAAGGCGAAGGTGGCAGAGACGCTGGAGAAGGTCTACGCCTACTTCCCGCGCCTGAAGACGCGTCGCACCTCGCAGGCGGCCTACACCTCGGGCGGCGAGCAGCAGATGTGCGCCATCGGCCGCGCGCTCATGGCCAACCCGAGCATGGTGCTGCTGGACGAGCCCTCCATGGGCCTGGCGCCGCAGATCGTGGAAGAAGTGTTCGGCATCGTGAAGGACCTGAACGAGAAGGAGCGCGTGACCTTCCTGCTGGCCGAGCAGAACACGAACATGGCGCTGCGCTACGCCGACTACGGCTACATCCTGGAGAACGGCCGCGTGGTGATGGACGGCGAGGCGCACAGCCTGCGCGAGAACGAGGACGTGAAGGAGTTCTACCTGGGCGTGGGCGGCGCGGACCGCAAGAGCTTTCGCGACGTGAAGAGCTACAAGCGCCGCAAGCGCTGGCTGGCCTGAGGGGCATGCGCGCAAGGGAACACGACAACACCATGAGCAACAGCAACGACAACACGTACTACGACGCGCTCGAGACCCGCGACCCCCAGGAGCGCGAACGCAGCCTGATGGCGCGCCTGCCGCAGCAGATCGCCCATGCGCAGGAAGCCGCGCCGGCCCTGGCCGCCATCCTGGAGGGCGTCGATGCATCCAAGGTCGATTCGCGCAGCGCGCTGGCCCGCCTGCCGGTCACGCGCAAGAGCGAACTGCTTGCGCTGCAGCAGCAAGGGCGCGCCACCGACGCTTTCGGCGGCTTTGCCGCCATCGGCCGCGGCCCCCTGATGCGCCGCGTGTTCGCCAGCCCCGGCCCCATCTACGAACCCGAGGGCGTCGCGCCCGACTACTGGCGCACCGCCCGCGCGCTGTATGCCGCGGGCTTCCGGCCCGGCGAGCTGGTGCACAACTGCTTCAGCTACCACATGACGCCTGCCGGCTCGATCATGGAAACCGGCGCGCGTGCGCTGGGCTGCACCGTGTTCGCCGGCGGCACCGGGCAGACCGAGCAGCAGGTGGAGGCCATCGCCGACCTGCGGCCCGAAGGCTATGCCGGCACGCCGAGCTTCCTGAAGATCATCCTGGAAAAGGCGGCGGAGAAGCAGGTGCCCCTGCCTTCCCTGACCAAGGCGCTGGTGTCCGGCGAAGCCTGCCCGCCCAGCCTGGTCGACTGGTTCGCGCAGCACCAGGGCATGCAGGTGCTGCAGTGCTACGCCACCGCCGACGTCGGCCTCATCGCCTACGAGACCGCCGCGCGCCAGGGCCTGGTGCTGGACGAGAACGTGGTGGTGGAGATCGTGCGCCCCGGCACGGGCGACCCGGTGCCCGAGGGCGAGGTGGGCGAGGTGGTGGTGACCACCTTCAACATGGACTACCCGCTGGTGCGCTTCGGCACCGGCGACCTCTCGGCCTTTCTGCCCGGGCCCTGCCCCACGGGCCGCACCAACCAGCGCATCAAGGGCTGGATGGGCCGCGCCGACCAGACCACCAAGGTGCGCGGCATGTTCGTGCACCCCGGCCAGGTGGCGGCCGTGGCCAAGCGCTTTGCGGAAGTGGCGCGCGCCCGCCTGGTGGTGGAAGGCGAGATGGCGGACGACCGGATGACCTTGCATGTGGAATGCGCCCACGCGCCGGACGGGCTGGCCGGGCGCGTCGCCGAGGCGATCCGCGAGGTGACCAAGCTGCGCGGCGAGGTGCGCATCGTCGCCCCCGGCAGCCTGCCCAACGACGGCAAGGTGATCGAGGACGCGCGCAGCTACAAGTAGCGCCGGCGCTATGCTGGCCGGCCCGACACCCACGTGGCCACCAGCCCCATGAACCTGATCATCGAACCGGTCGCGCCGAAGCACTTCGACGGATTGCGCCGCGCGCTCGACACAGTGGCGCGCGAGAAGCGCTACCTCGCGTTCACCGAGGCGCCGTCCGAGAAGGACTGCCGCGCCTTCTATTGCGCCATCGTCGACAACGGCTGGTGCCAGGTGGTGGCGCTGCTGGACGGCGCCGTGGCCGGCTGGTGCGACGTGCTGCCCACCCATGGCCAGGCCAGGGCGCACATCGGCACGCTGGGCATCGGGCTGGTGCCGTCGGCGCGCCGCCAGGGGATCGGCGCCAAGCTGATGAAGGCCGCCATCGAGGCGGCGTGGAAGACGGGCATCACGCGCATCGAGCTGAGCGTGCGTGCCGACAACCCCACGGCCAAGGCCTTGTACGAGCGCATGGGCTTCGTCACGGAGGGGCATCACCCGCGGTCGTTCCGGGTCGACGGGGTCTATGCCGACAGCTATTCGATGGCATTGCTCGGGCCGCAGGACTAGACTCGCGGCCATGCCTGCTGCCATGTTCGCCGCGCTGTTCTTCACGGTGGCACTGCTCGTGACGACGGCCTATTTCATCATGGGGTCCGTCCCGCTGCTGATCCTCAAGCACGACACGCCGCTGGACGCGCGCTTCGTGCGGGCGTTCTTCAACGTCTACTACAAGGCGGCCTTCATCACCGCCACGGCAACGGCCGTCAGCTATGCGCTGGCACACCGGCCCGGCATTGCCGTCGGGGCTGCGGCGCTGGCGCTGATCGCCGTGGTGCTGCGCCGCAAGATCCTTCCCCGAATGGACTCGCTGGGCGCGCAGATCCAGTCGAACGACCTGGATGCGATTCCGGGCTTTCGCAAGACGCACCTGGCGGCCATCGTGATCAACATCGCCCAGCTGGTGGCGATCGTGTGGTGCCTAGTGGTGCTGAGCCGCCAGGCATCGGGCCTTTGAATCCAGGCAGGCAAAGGGACATGCCCGCACACCGGATCTTCGCCATGCCCCTTCGCCAAGGTCTACCCGCTGTACGTCCAGAAGGCGCAGCGCAAGAACCGCACGAAGGAAGAGGTCGACCAGGTCATCCGCTGGCTGACGGGCTACGACCAGAAGGGCCTGGAGCAGCAGATCGAGCGGCAGAGCGACTTCCAGACCTTCTTCCATCAGGCGCCGGCCCTGCACCCCAACACGACGCTGATCAAGGGCGTGGTCTGCGGCGTTCGCGTGGAAGAGATCGACGACCCGCTGATGCAGAAGATCCGCTGGCTGGACAAGCTCGTCGACGAGCTGGCAAAAGGCAAGCCGATGGAGAAGATCCTGCGCAGTTAGCGCGCCCCGGGCGCCCCTGGGCAAGGGCACCGTGCGCAACCCCACCACCACGGAGGTCTGGTATGGCGGACGTTCCAACGGGCAACGACGATCGGGAAGCGCTGGACCTTCTCATCCGAGGCTTCGAGGTCTCGCGCATGCTGCGGCTGGTGGCCGACCTGGGGCTTGCGGACAAGCTTCCCCGGGACGGGAACACGCCAGTCAGCGCATTGGCCGCGGACTGTTCTGTTCTCGCGGCGCCGCTGCTGCGGGTGTTGCGGGCGCTGGCCTCGTTCGGCGTGTTCCAGATCGGCGTGGACGGGTCGGTTTCACACTCCGCCAGGTCGCTGCTCCTGAGAACCGACGCGCAGAACTCCCTGCACCATGGCGCGCGTTTCTGGACGGCGCGCGGTTCGTGGAATGCCTGGGGCGCGCTCGATGCCGCGCTGGCGGGCGGCAACCCGCACCAGACCGCCTGGAACAGCACGCGTTTCCAGTACCTGCGCGACCACCCCGACGAGGCACGAATCTTCGATGACTTCATGGCCAACTTTCCGGATCGGCGGCACCAGACCCTGGCCGAAAGCTTCGACTTCTCGCGGGCGAGCCTGATCGCCGACATCGGGGGCGGCAATGGCCAGGCGCTGCGGCAGATACTGGCCCGGTTCCCCGGCCCGCGCGGCCTGGTTTTCGACCGCGAGGATGTGGTGGCGGCAATTGCGCCGCAAGCGCGTTCGGATGGCCGGATAGAGGTGCGGGGCGGCAGCTTCTTCGACCGCATTCCCGAAGGTGCGGACATCTACCTGCTGGTGCGCGTCCTGCACGATTGGGCCGACGAGGATTGCGTGCGCATCCTGCGCAACTGCCGCCTGGCGATGGCGCCCGGAACGCGCCTGCTGATCGTGGAGCAGATCCTCGAGCCCGACCCGGTGCGCGGGCGGCCGCTGGACTATCTGGTCGACATTCAGATGATGGCCATGTTCGGCAGCGCGTGCGAGCGCACCGTGCCGGAGTTCCGCGCGCTTCTTGGACAAGCGGGCTTCGCGCTGGAGCGCGTGATGCAGACCGCATCGCCGGTCTGGATCCTGGTGGCGGCTGCGGCGTGAACGGCTAGCTCAGGCCCAGTTCCATCGCGTTCGGCGTGGCGTCGATCGAGGCCGAAGCCAGCGACTCCGTGTGGTCGATGTGTGCCAGCGTGAGTCGCTCGGCCAGCTTCACGTCCTGGTCGCGGATGGCTTCGAAGATGGCCTTGTGCTGGGCCATGGACTCGCGCCGCTGCTGCCACTCCACCGAGACGAAGTAGCGGCGCAGCTGCAGCTCGAGCTTGGCGATGCTTTCGCTGAGCATCTTGTTGCCGGCCGCGTCGCCCATGGTGGAGTGGAAGCGGCTGTTGGTGTCGGTGAGCGCGATGACGTCGCCGGCCTTCAGCGCCGCGGCGCTTTGCGCGAGCAGGCCCTTGAGCTCGGCCAGCTGCGCCTCGGTGCGGCGCTTGGCGGCCAGCGCCGCGCTGTAGGGCTCCAGCAGGCGCCGCATTTCAAAGGTCTCGCGCAATTCTTCCCGCGACAGGGGGCGCACGTAGGTGCCCCGGCGCGGCTGCGACTGCACCCAGCCCGCGGTCTCCAGTGCCTTGAGCGCCTCGCGGATCGGGATCTTGCTCACGCCGAAATGCGCGGCCACCTCGTCCACGAAGAGGCGCTCGCCGGGCGCGAGGGCGCCGTTGAGGATGGCCTCCTGCAGCACGGACTGGACATGGCTGGGCAGATTGGCCGAGGGCGTGACCTTGGGCAGCCCGGCAAGACTTGCGGATCCTGGATTCATGTTGATTCTTCTTCACCCCATGGACCTCGGGAATACCCCGAAGCGTTGGCACGATTTTCGCACAGCTTTCGTATCTTGTATTACGTATACTTCATACTTGAAAGGAAGAAAGTCCATGCCTGCCCGTTCCCTTCTCACCCCCGTCCGTCGTCGCATTCTTCTTCGCGGCGCCTCCTTGTTCGCGTCGCTCTCCTGCCTGGCATTCGCAGCCGGCGCGCAGAGCTATCCCTCCAAGCCGATCACCATCGTGGTGCCTTTTGCCGCCGGTGGTGCGTCCGACATCACGGCGCGCCTCATCGGCCAGGAGCTGTCCAACAACCTGCACACGCCGGTGGTGGTGGACAACAAGCCCGGCGCCAACTCGCAGATCGGCACCGCCTTCGTGGTGCGCTCCGCGCCCGACGGCTACACCCTGCTGCTGGGCACCACCTCGCTGATCAACAACGTCCACTTCTATCCGCAGATGCCGTACGACGCCTCGCGTTCGCTCGCACCGGTGGTGGGCATCGTCGACGTGCCGGCCTTCCTGCTGGTGGGCAGCAAGATCAAGGAAAAGACCGCCAAGGACTTCATCGCCATGGCGGCCAAGAGCGGCACCTCGCTCAACTACGCATCGGCCGGCGCCGGCAGCACGCTGCACCTGGCGGCCGAATGGTTCAAGTCGGTGGTGGGCTTCCAGGCCCAGCATGTGCCGCTCAAGGGCAGCGGCCCGGCCGTGACCTCGGTGGCCGCCGGCGAGACAGACTTCAGCTTCGAGAACCTCGGCCCTGCGCAGCCCCAGATCGACGCCGGCCGCGTGCGCGTGCTGGCCATTGCCGCGCCCAAGCGCTTCCCCACCCTGCCGAACGTGCCGACCCTGAAGGAAGCCGGCCTGCCGGACGTGGACCTGTCGAGCTGGTTCGTGCTGATGACGCCCACCGGCACGCCGCCGGTCGTGGTGCAGACGCTCAACCAGGAAGTGAACAAGGCGCTGGCCAAGCCCGAGATCCGCAACCGCCTGATCAAGCTGGGCCTGGTGCCACTGGGCGGCACCACCGAGCAGCTGGCCGCCCGCATGCAGCAGGACTCCGGCAAGTGGGGCTCCATCATCCGCGCCGCCAACATCAAGCTGGACTGAAGGGAAACGCGCAGCAAATGATCGGCGAGCCCATTGCCCGCGTCGAGGACGCGCGCCATCTCCAAGGCGTCTCCCGCTTCGTGGCGGACATCACGGTGCCAGGTTGCGTCGAGGTGGCCTTCCTGCGCAGCCCCGTCGCCAACGGCCACTTGCGCGGCCTGGCCCTGCCGGCCGATGTGCCGGCCGATGCGGTGTGGGATGCCCGGCGCATCGCGCCGCTCACCGTGCCGATCGAAGGCCGCCTGCTGCGCAAGGAGTTCCAGGGCGCGCCCATGCCGCTGCTCGCCGCGAGCCGCGTGCGCTACGTGGGCGAGGCCATTGCCGCCATCACCGCCGCCACGCGCGCGCAGGCGGAGGACATCGCCGAATCGTGCATGCCCGACATCGAGGCGATTGCGCCGGTGATGGACGCGCTGGCCGAGCTCGACCACCCCTCGGCGCCGCTGCACGAAGGGCTCTCCTCGAACGTCGTCATGCGAAGCGGCCGCACCGTCGGCGACGAAGCCGCCTTCAGCGGGCGCAGCATCACGCGGCGCTTCTCGATGGCGCGCGTGCTCGCATCGCCGCTGGAAGGCCGCGGTTGCGTGGCCTGGGTCGACGCTTCCACGGGCGAGCTGGTGGTGCATGCCTCGCACCAGCGCCCGCACCTGCTGCGCACCTTCCTGGCCGAGCACCTGGTCGGCATCTCGGAGGCGGACATCCGTGTGGTGGTGCCCGACGTGGGCGGCGGCTTCGGCGCCAAGAGCAACCTGTACCCCGAGGAGATCGTGGTGGCGGCGCTCGCGCTGGCCACCGGCAAGCCGCACCGCTGGGTGGAAGACCGCTACGAGCACTTCGTCGCTTCCAACCACAGCCGCCAGCACGAGCAGGAAGTGAGCGCCTGGTTCGACGAGACCGGACGCATCCACGCCGTGCGGGCGCGCTTCGTGGTGGACTCGGGCGCCTATTCGGCCAAGACCTCCACCGGCGCCATCGAGGCCAACATGGCGGCCAACGTGATGCTCGGCCCCTACCACATCCGCAACTACCGCAGCGAGTCGATCGCGGTCTACACCAACAAGTCGCCGGTGGGCCCGTTCCGCGGCGTGGGCCGGCCGGCCGGCTGCTTCGCCATGGAGCGCCTGCTCGACGAAGTGGCGCACGACCTGGGCCTGCCGCCGCTGGCGGTGCGCAAGCGCAACCTCATCGGCGCGGACCGCTTTCCCTACACCACGGCCACGGGCCTGTACTACGACTCGGGCGACTACGCGGCATCGCTGGCGGCCGCGGAAGCACACGCCCGCACCTGGCCCGCGCTGAAGGACGACGCGCGCTATGTGCACGCCGTGGGCTACGGCATGTACGTGGAGCAGGCGGCGCACGGCTCGGTCGAATGGCACCGGCGCGGCTCGCCCTACATCTACGGGCATGAAGCCGCGCGCGCCACGCTCACGCCGGGCGGCCAACTCATCGTCGACGTGGGCACGCTCAGCCACGGCCAGGGCCACTTCACTTCGCTCGCGCAGATCGCCGCGCAGGTGACGGGGCTGCCGCTGGCGGCCATCCGCATCCGCCAGGGCGACACGGGCCGCTCGCCCTACGGCCTGGGCACGGTGGCATCGCGCTCCATCGTGATGGCCGGCGGGGCCGTGGCGAAGGCTTCGCAGCTGCTGCTGGACAAGGCGCGCCGCATCGCCGCGGCGGCTCTGGAATGCGCCATCGAGGACTTGCGGCAGGAAGGCCCGCGCTTCTTCGGTCCGGGCGGCACGTCGATCGACTTTGCCGGCATCGGCCGGCTCTCGGTGGTGGAACTGCATCGCCTCCCGCACGACATTCCGCCGGGCATGTCGGTGGAAGGCATCTACCGGCCCCAGGTGGAGACCGGCACCTTCTCATACGGCACCCACGTGGTGCGCGTGCGCGTCGACACCGAGACCGGGCTGGTGCAGGTCACCGACTATGCGGTGGTCGAGGACTGCGGCACCGTCGTCAACCCGCTGATCCTGGACGGCCAGGTGCGCGGCGGCGTGGCGCAGGGCATCGGCCAGGCGCTGCTCGAGGAGATGCGCTACACCGAAGACGGACAACCCACGAGCGTCACCTTCGGCGACTACGCGCTGCCCAGCAGCATGGAGGTGCCGCGCATCGACGTCATCCACCAGTGCACGCCCTCGCCGTTCTCCGAGTTCGGCATCAAGGGCGCCGGCGAAGGCGGCTGCGTCGCCGGGCCCGCGGCCATCGGCAACGCGGTGCGTTCGGCACTGCTGGCGCGCGGCGTGGCGGTGAACCGCACGCCCATCACGCCCGACTACCTGTTGTCGCAGCTGCTGGACGAAGGACCGTCCGCGGGTGCGGAACAGCCAGAACTGCAGGAAGAGGTGGCACTGTGAAGCTGGCCCCGCTCGACCTTCGCATGCCCGCCTCCATCGACGAGGCGCTGGGCCAGCTCGCCGCGCTCGGCAGCGACGCGCAGGTGCTGGCCGGCGGCCAGAGCCTGGTGCCGCTGCTGCGCTACCGCGTGCTGCGCCCGCACGTCCTGCTGGACATCAACCGCATCGCCGCACTGTCGGACCTGCGCTTCGACGACTCGCACGGCGTTCGCATCGGCGCCCTGGTGCGCCATGCGGCGCTCGAACAGGTGCGCGCCCCGTTGCATGCGCCGCTCGGCGCGCTGCTGAACGCCCATGCCCGCGAGATCGCCTTCCACGCCGTGCGCAACCGCGGCACCGCGGTGGGCAGCATCGTGCAGGCCGACCCCAAGGGCGACTGGCCGCTGCTGTTCAGCGCGCTCGATGCGCGCATCGAACTGGCGAGCCTGCGCGGCGTGCGCAGCGTGCCGGTGCGCGAGTTCATCCTGGGCCCGCTGCTCACTGCGCGCGCCGTGGACGAACTGGCCACGGCCCTCACCCTCGCGCCCGACGAGGCCACGCTCACGGCCTGGGGGCGCGCCAAGCTCATGCACCGTGCCGGCGAATACGCCATGTGCTCGGCCATCGTGCTGCGCCGCTCGCACACGTGGGAGTGCTGGCTGGGCGCCGCAGGCGACAAGCCTTGCGCGCTGCCCCGGCTGGCCCGCGCCCTCGCTGCCGGCACCACCGCAAGAACGCCGTTGCTGGCCGCCGCCGGCGACGACATTGCCACCGCGCTGCCCGAACTGGACCGGCTCGAGCGCCGACGCCATGCCGTCAACGCCGTGGACGCCGCGCAGCGCGCACTGAACCCGCAAGCCCGATGAACGACCTTCCCGACAACCAGATCATCCTCAACGGATGCGCCGTGCCGCTGACCGGCGAGCACCGCATCACGCTGGCCGACTTCGTGCGCGACCGCGGCGCGACCTCGGTCCACCTCGGCTGCGAGCACGGCGTGTGCGGCGCCTGCAACGTACTGGTGGACGGCAGCTGCACGCGCGCCTGCCTCGCCCTCGCGCACGGCTGCGCGGGCAGCCGCGTCACCACGCTCGACGGCCTGCAGGACGAACTGGCCCAGCGCCTGCGCGCCGCCTTCAATGCGCACCACGCGCTGCAGTGCGGCTTCTGCACGCCGGGCATGTTCGTCTCGGCCTACGACATGCTGGCCAGCGGCGAGCCGCTGGACGAGGCCAGCGTGCGCGAGCGCCTGGCCGGCAACATCTGCCGCTGCACCGGCTACCAGGGCATCGTGGAAGCCATTCTTTCGGTGGCGAATCCGCAGGCCGCGGCGCACAGCCACGCCCATTCCCACTCCCACTCCCACTCCGAGGAGGCTCGCCCATGAGCACCGCCCAGACGCCCGGCCTGCGCCGCAAGCCCGCCGGCGTGGTGGCCGCCGCCGCCGTCCCGCATGCGCCGCAGCTGCTCTCGCGCCCCGACACCGAAGACCTCGCGCAGGTGGACCGCGTCCAGGCCCAGCTCGCGGCCATCGGCGAAGCCTTCCGCCGCAAGGAAGCGGACTGCGTGGTCGTCATCTCCAACGACCACGGCGACCACTTCGTGACCCACAGCGTGCCGCCCTTCTGCGTGCACGTGGCCCGCAGCGCCGACGGCATGCACAAGCACCGCGGCGACTGGGCGCTGGATGCCGAGCTGGGCTATGCGCTGGTGCCCGAGATGTCGGCCGTGGGCTTCGACCTGGCCTTCACCCTCGGCGCGAAGCTGCAGACCGCCTTCACCATTCCCTACGAGTACATGGGCTTCACGCGCGAGACGCCGATGACGGCCCTGTTCGTCAATTCCTATGTACCGCCGCAGCCCTCACCCACGCGCTGCTTCGCCTTCGGCCAGGCGCTGGAGCGGGCGCTGTGCAAGCTGGGCAAGCGCGCCATCCTGGTGGCCAGCGGCGGGCTTTCACACTACCCCGGCACGCGCCACTATCCGCACCCGGACGTGAAGACGGACGAAGGGCTCTTCGCCCGCATGTGCGAAGGCGACCTGCAGCACCTGCTGGGCCTGAACGAGCGCGAGCTGGACCGCACCGGCAACGTGGAGCTGCGCTCGACGCTGATGCTGGCCGGCGCCATCGGCGACCGCAAGCCCTTCGCCGCGCACTTCGAGCCTTCGTGGCACCACACCTACGCCTCGCTGGCGTGGGACCTGGAAACGCCCAACCCGGCGGTGGACGACTACGAACTGATCTACCCCGCGCTGCCGGCCGACCGCGCCCCGCTGGTGGAGGCCGTGCTGCGCCTGCGCACCAGTCCCGAGGACGCACGCCGCTTCGTGGCCGACCCGGCCGCCTGGAGCCACGCCTTTCGCCTGGCGCCGGACGAGCGCGAGGCCCTTGTCGCGTTCGACACCGAGCGCCTGCGCGACCAGTTCCGCATCCATGCGCTGCTGACGGCGGGCGCCGCGATGCAGGTGGGGCTGCAGCGCAAGAACACCTGATTCAACTTTAGGAGAAAAGCATCATGTCCCTTCGCACCGCGGAGATTGCCGGCGGCGGCATCGGCGGCCTGGCCACCGCAGCCCTTCTGGCGCGCGATGGCTGGCGCGTGCGCGTCCACGAGCGCGGCGAGCAGATCCGCGAGATCGGCGCCGGCATCTACATCAAGAACAACAGCATCGAGGTGCTCGAACGCCTGGGCGTGTTCGAGCGCCTGAAGCCGCACGGCCTGCAGCTGCACAAGGCCGAGATCCGCTTTGCCGACGGGTCGCTGCGCCAGCAGCGCACGCTCGCCGGCCTGTCGCGCGTCCACGTCTTCGCGCGGCAGACCCTGATCGAAGGGCTGCGCGACGCGGCGCTGGCGGCCGGCGCCGAGATCATCACCAACTCGACCGTGACCGAGGCGGTGAACGGCCGCGCGATCCGCACCGCCGACGGCAGGACGCACGAAGCCGACCTGATCGTGGCGGCCGACGGCGTGGGCTCCGCGGTGCGCAACTCGCTGCCCATGCGCAGCAGCTTCCGCATCCTGCCCACCATCATCGACCGCTTCCTCATCGAAGGCCGCGAGTTCACGCCCGAGGACAAGACGGTGGAGCACTGGTCGGGCAACCGCCGCATCGGCGTGACGCCGGCGGGCCCGAACCAGACCTACGTCTACATGGTGGCGCCCGAGCGCGACGCCATTGCGCGCCAATTGCCGCTGGACGTGCGCGACTGGTCCGAACGCTTTCCCAAGCTCGCGGGGCTCATGGCAGCGCTGGGCCGCGCGCCCTCCACCCAGTTCAACTACGGCGTGGTGGACTGCGAGAAGTGGGCCATGGGCCGCGTCGCGATCCTGGGCGATGCCGCGCACGGGCTGCCGCCCACGCTGGGCCAGGGCGCGGGGCTGACGCTCATCAACGCCTATGCGCTCGCGCATTTCCTGCGGCAGACGCAGGACGTGCCCGCCGCCGTGGCGCAGTGGGAGCAGCGCGTGCGCTTCATCAGCGACCGCACGCAGGCCTGGGCCTGCCGCTACGACTGGTTCACCCGCCAGTGGCCCACGCGGCTGGACGCCATGCGCCCGCTGATCACCTGGGCCTTCGGCCGCATCCGCTACCTCAACGAGAGCATGCGCATTGCCGACCAGGGGCTGCGCCTGGCGGGCATCGACATGCAACGGGGATGAGATGCTGATCGAGGGAACCAAGATCCTCGCCCTGCCCCGCGAGCGGGTGTGGCAGGCGCTGAACGACCCGGCCTTCCTGCAGGCCGCCGTGCCGGGCTGCCGGCGCGTGGCCGAGCCCCGGCCCGACGAGCTGGAGATGGAGCTCACCTCCGCGGTCGGCCCCATCAAGGTCCATTTCAACGTGCAGGTGAAGAAGCTCGACGTGGTGGCGCCCGAGTCCTATGTGCTGCAGGGCGGCGGCTCGGGCGGCGTGGCCGGCTCGGCCACCGGGCGCGTGCAGGTGCGGCTGACCGAGGTACAGGGCGGCACGCAGCTGGACTACGCGGCGCAGACCGAGATCACCGGCCGCATCGCGCAGCTGGGGTCGCGGCTGATCGACAGCACCGCGCGCAAGTTCTCGGAAGAATTCTTCGCCAACGTGGCGCGCGCCTTGAGCGGCAGCCAGGCAGCGCCGGACACCACGCAGGCGCCTGCGCCCGCCGCACAGGCTGCACCAACGCCGGCATCCATCGCGGCAACCGGCCCCGCATGGAGCGCCCCCGATGCACACGGCTTGCGCCTCGCGCTCGACGGCATGGCCTGGCGCGTGGCCCTCGGCTGCGCGGCCGGCTCCTTCGTCGGCACCCTCGTGGCCCTGCTGCTGATGCGCGCCGCCGCATGATCGCCAACGCGCGGCCCAAGAGCGTCTACGGCAACGAGGGCGCCGTGGTCAGCGGCCACCACCTGGCCACGCTGCACGCGCAGCAATGCATGGCCGCGGGCGGCTCGCTGGTCGACGCCATGGTCACGGCTTCGGCCGTGCTCGCAGTGGCGCTGCCGCATGCCAGCTCGCTCGGCGGCTGCGCCATGATGCTTTTCTTCGATGCGAAGAGCGGACGCGTGCATGCGCTCAACGGCAGCGGGCGCGCGCCGCTGGCCGCCGATGGCGCACTGTTCGCGGACGGCATGCCGCAGCGGGGCGTGCGTGCGGCCGTGGTGCCCACGCTCGTGCGCCTGTGGGCCCGTGCCCACGAACGCTTCGGCCGCATGGCGCTGAACGATCTGCTCGCGCCGGCCATCCGGCTGGCCGAGCAAGGGATTGCCGCGCCCGAGGAGCTTGTGCGCAACCTGGCGCTGGCCGATGCCCGCGTGAGATCGCAACCGGGCTTCGCGCCGTTCATGCTGCCGCAGGGCCGGCCGCTGGCTGCCGGGCAGCGCCTGGTGCAGCCGCGCCTTGGCGCCGTGCTGCGCGCGGTGGCCAGCGAAGGCGAGCAGGGCTTCTACGCCGGCCCTGCCGCGCAGAGCTTGGTTCGCTTCTCGCAAGCCAATGGCGGGCTGTTCGCCGCGGAGGATTTCGAGCGCGCGCAGGCCGACTGGGTCGATGCCTGGTCCGCACCGGCGGGCGCGGGCACCGTGCACGTGATGCCGCCCAACTCCGTGGGCGTGCTCATGCTGCAGCAGCTCGCGCGCTGGGAGTGCGCCGGCCGGCCGGATGACGGGATCGACATGCCGGCCGCGATACAGGCCGCCATCGCCGTCATTGCCCAGGGGCGCCGCCGCATCGGCGACTTCGAGCGCTCGGGGGCCAGCCCGTCGGATTTCGGCGTGGCCGCACCAGGCAACGCCGCGCCGCAGCACCTGGCGGCGTTTCGTGCCAGCCGCGCCGGCGTGGGCGACACCACCGGCTTCGTGGCCATGGATGCGCAAGGCAATGCGCTGGCCATGCTGCAGAGCGTGTTCCAGCCCTTCGGCAGCGGCGCGGTCGATCCGGGCACGGGCATCCTGCTGAACAACCGGATGTTCGACTTCTCCAACGTGCCGGGCGATGTCAACGCCGTCAGACCGGGCGTGCGGCCTTCGCACACGCTCAACCCGTGGCTGGTGCTCGACGGGCAAGGGCGCGCCTGCCTGGCCGGCATCTCGCCCGGCGGCGTGAGCCAGACCACCACGGGCTACCAGATCGCCACAGGGGCGCTGGGCCGGAGCCTCACGCTGGGCGAACTGGTGAGCCGCCCGCGCTGGAGCCTGTCGCGCGACGGCGCCGTGCTGCTGGAGCCGGGCATGCCCGGCCACGTGGCGCAGGCGCTTCGGGGCGCCGGACTCGATGTGCAGGAGAACTCGCAGCACGAGTTCTATTTCGGCTCGGCCAAGGTGGTGCGCAGAACCGCCGACGGCGCCATCGAGGCGGCCGCCGACAGCCGCCGGCAGGCCACCGCGCTGGCCTGGTAACCCCCTCCTTCGCTTTCACTTTTTTTCGGACCGCAAGAGATCCATGCAACTGACCACATTCCTTCGCAACGGCGAACCCAGGCTGGGCCTGGTCGACGGCGACGCGCTGATCGACCTGAACCAGCTCGACCCCCATCTGCCGGCCGACCTTCGCCAGGCGCTCGCGCAGGGCGTCGACTTCCACGCGCTGGCACGCGCCGCATCGGGCGCCGAGAGGCTGCCCCTGGCGCAGCAATCCTTCGCTCCGCTCATCGCCGAGCCTGGGAAGATCGTCTGCCTGGGCCTGAACTACTTCGACCATGCCAAGGAGGGCGGGCGGGACAAGCCCGAGTACCCCTGGCTCTTCCTGCGTGCCGCCTCCTCGCTCATGGGCCATGGGCAGCCGGCGCTGGTGCCGCGCGTTTCCGAGCGCCTGGACTACGAGGCGGAACTTGCCGTGGTCATCGGCCGGCGCGTGCCCCGCCACCTGCCGCAGGTCAAGGCGCTCGACTACGTGTTCGGCTACGCCTGCTTCAACGACATCTCGGTGCGCGACTACCAGAAGCGCACGCCGCAGTGGACCATCGGCAAGAACTTCGATGCCACCGGCGGCTTCGGCCCGGTGCTGGTCACGGCCGACGACGTGCCGCCGGGCGCGCAAGGCCTGCGCATCCAGTGCCGCCTGAACGGCCAGGTGATGCAGGACGCCAGCACCACCGACATGATCTGGGGCGTGGCGGAAACCATCGCCCTGCTGAGCGATGCCATGACCCTGGAGCCCGGCGACGTGATCGCCATGGGCACGCCCGCCGGCGTGGGCCAGTCGCGCACGCCGCCGGCCTGGATGCGCGCGGGCGATGTCGTGGAGGTCGAGATCGAAGGCCTCGGCGTGCTGAGAAACCCCTTGCAGGCGCAGCCGCACTGAGCGAAGCGCCTTCCCCTCTTGTTCTTTCCTGGAGTATTGCCATGTCCGAATCCACCACCGTGTTCGCCGCCGGCGGCTATCGCTACCTGCCTTCCGTCTTCCAGTATTCAGGCGGCGTCGCGGCCGAGCCCGGCTTTGCGCTGGAGCGCGTCCGCTTCATCCATCCCCTGCCCATGGCCGAGGCCTTTGCCGCCGTCGAGGCGCACCTGGCGAAGGTCGGCCGCCCCACCACCGCCTTTGCGCAGTGCGAGCTGCGCTCGCCCGATCCGTTCAGCGACCAGGGCTTCATCGAGTTCAACACCCACTACGTGAAAACGCTGGAGCGCTGGGGCCTCTACAAGGACGGCGTCAACCCCGTCGCGCGCACCAACGTGTGCCCGATGTACGACAAGCCCGGCGAGTCGCGCATGTTCGCCTTCACCTACTCCGTGCCGTCCGACCAGGCCCGCACCACGTTCCAGCTCTCGGGCAGCGCCGATGCGCACACGGGCAATGCGCCGGCGCGCGAGCGCGTCATCGCACTGGGCGACACCTCGCCCGAAGGGCTGCGCACCAAGGTGGCTTTCGTCGCCGACACCATGGAGCGCCGCATGGCGGCCCTGGGCGTGGGCTGGGCCGATGCGGTGTCCACCCAGCTCTACACCGTGCAGAACATCGGCCACCTGGTGGGGGACGAACTGGCCCGCCGCGGCGCCGGCGCCGGCGGGCTGGTGTGGAACTACGCGCGCCCGCCCGTCGTGGGCCTGGAGTTCGAGATGGATGTGCGCGGCTACGCGCACGAGACGGTGATCTGACAGCGCATCGGCCAGAAGGCATAAGGCGCCTTGTCAGCGCCTCCTTTCATCGGCATCATGCCCCGCGCCCACGAAGGAGCCCGCCGATGAAGAACGCCCGCTGCATTCGACACGCCGCCGCACTGGCAACCCTCGTTGCCGCGACCACCGCCGCACACGCGGCGGGGCTGGTGGGCAACACGCTGCCGCCCGGTTTCCCGGCCATCGAAGACACCTCGCTGGCCAGGCCGCTGATCGGCTTCGGCGCGGCCGGGCCGGTTGCGCGCACACCGGTCATCTTCATCCACGGCAACAACGACACGCCCTTTCCCACCGCCTGCAACCCCTACGGCCGCGTGCAGGCGCTCGCGCAGTACTTTGCCGACAACGGCTACGCCCCCAGCGAGCTGTGGGGCGTGGGCTACCAGGGCGACCAGTGCGACCTGGCCGGCGACCAGACACGCCGCTCCAGCATCGCCCACACCAACGCGGCCAACGTGCCCGACCTGCGGCGCTTCATCCGGGCCGTCATGGATTTCACCGGGGCCAAGCAGGTCGACATCGTGGGCCACAGCCTGGGCGTGACGCTGGCGCGCGAATGGATGCGGCAGGACGAGGCGAAACACCTGGTGCGCCGCTTCGTGGCCATCGACGGGCCCAACCACGGCATCATCAATTGCTCGCCCGACGCCGCCAACTACTGGCGTGCGCCCGCGGCCGGCGGCTTCACCCCGGCGAGCGAGGTCTGCCAGGAACTCGGCTCGCCCGACACGCCCTTCCTGAAGCTGCTCAACGGCCGCAGCGGCGGCGCCGGGAACGAGGGGCCGGTGCGCGTGCTGGTGGTGCGCAACGGCGACGCGAGCTTTGTCTACTTCCCGGTGCAGGACGGCGTGGTGGCGCCGGTGCCCGCGGTCGACTCCTTCGGCCAGCCGACCGACTTCTCCAAGAGCGCCAGCCTGCGCGGCGCGCGCGAGATCGTGCTCACCGGCCAGGGCGTCTACGACCCGATCCTGCGCAGCAGCCACCTGGGCATCCTGAACTCGCCGCAGACCTGGCAGGCGGCGCTCGAATTCCTGAGCGAGCGGAACAAGGGCAAGGGCGACTGACTCCCCCACCGGCCGGCCTCGCCGGCATGCGGCTGCGCGCCCGAAAACGCCGTGCGTCAAGGCATTTGCTAATAACGAAGCGCTTGTTCACCTCAGCAGAAAGTGGTGTACTTTCTTGCTGCTCCGCCGGTGCCCGCCACACCGCGGCCCAAGCCAGATTCGTTCATCCACATCCGCAAAAGGAGTAGCCATGTCCCTTCGCATCAATGACACCGCGCCCGACTTCACGGCCAACACCACGCAGGGCCCGATCAAGTTCCACGACTGGATCGGCGACAAGTGGGCGATCCTTTTTTCGCACCCGAAGGACTTCACGCCGGTGTGCACCACCGAGCTGGGCTACATGGCCAAGATCGAGCCCGAGTTCACCAAGCGCAATGCCAAGCTGATCGGCCTGTCGATCGACCCGGTGGACGCGCACGACAAGTGGGCCAACGACATCGAGGAAACCCAGGGGCACCGGCCCAAGTACCCGATGATCGGCGACACCGACCTGAACGTGGCCAAGCTCTACAACATGCTGCCGGCCGAAGAGCCCGGCACCTCCGACGGCCGCACCGCCGCCACCAACGCCACGGTGCGCTCGGTGTTCATCATCGGGCCGGACAAGAAGATCAAGCTGATGCTCACCTACCCGATGACCACCGGCCGCAACTTCGACGAGATCCTGCGCGTGCTCGACTCCATGCAGCTCACCGCGGCGCACAAGGTGGCCACGCCGGTGAACTGGAAGCACGGCGACGACGTGATCATTGCCGGCTCGGTGTCGGACGAAGACGCCAAGAAGCTCTTCCCCGAGGGCTGGAAGTCGCCCAAGCCCTACCTGCGCGTGGTCAAGCAGCCGGGTTGACCCCCTCGGCGCAGCCGCTGGACGCATCATGATCTTCGAGCAGATCGCGACCGACGGCTGCCAGTCGTACCTGGTGGGCTGCGCAGAGACCTGCGTGGCCGCGCTGATCGACCCGGAGCTGCGCCAGATCGACCACTACCTGGCGCTGGCCAACAGGGACAGCGTGCGCATCCGCTACCTGATCGACACGCACACGCATGCCGACCACTTCTCGGCCACCAAGGAACTGGCCCGCCAGCTGAACGTGCCGGTGGTCATGCACCGCAAAAGCCCGGCGCCCTTCGTGGACATGCACCTGGCCGACGGCGAGATGCTGGTGCTGGGCAAGCTGCGCCTCACCGCCCTGCACACCCCCGGCCACACGGCCGACTCGATGTGCCTGCAGGTGGAAGACCGGGTGTTCACCGGCGACACGCTGCTCATCGGCGGCACCGGCCGCACCGACCTGCCCAGCGGCGACCCCGAGCAGCTCTACGACAGCCTGTTCAACAAGCTGCTCAAGCTCGATCCGGCGCTGAAGGTCTATCCCGCGCACGACTACAAGGGCCGCAGCCACTCCACCATCGGCGACGAGCTGGCCGCCAACCCGCGCCTGCAAAAGCGCGAGCGCGCCGAGTTCGTGGACATGATGCGCCAGCTCAACCTCACCATGCCCACCCACATCACCGAGGCGCTGCGCACCAACATGAGCGGCGGCAAGACCGTGGCCTCGCTGCTGGCCCAGGCCACGGCCAGCGTGCCCTTCATGTCGCTGGCCGAGCTGAAGGCGCGGGTGGAAGCCGAGGAAGACGACCTGATCGTGCTCGACGTGCGCGAGCGCGAGGCCTACGAGAAAGGCCATGTGCCCGGCGCCCGCCTGCTGCCGCGCGGCCAGCTCGAGCTGCGCGTGAACCAGGACCTGCCCGACCCCACGCGGCGCATCCTGGCCTGCTGCGAGCTGGGCTACATCTCCACGCTGGCGGCAGCCACTTTGCGCGACCTGGGCTTTGCGCACGCCGTGGCGCTCGACGGCGGCATGAAGGCCTGGCGCGAGGCAGGCTACCCGCTCAAGGAAGGCCCAGGGCCCTGACACTGGCAGCGGCCCGCGAAGCTTGTTCAACCGATTCATCCAGTGAACAGCGAGGAGGCACCACCATGTCCAGCGACCCGTTTGCCCAACTCAAGGCCGCCCAGCGCGAAGGCTGGGCCCTGTTCGCACCGCTCGAGGCGGTGACCACCATTCCCGCGGCGCGGCTGCTGCGCCATGCCGGCGTGCGCGCCGGCCAGCGCCTGCTCGACGTGGG
>NZ_BCUU01000057.1 GCF_001591385.1 Variovorax soli NBRC 106424 | reverse complement strand
GGCCCCAGCGAGCGCACCGACGCCCAGCGCTGGGACGGCGACCTGGGCGCCGACCCGCAGGTGGCCGACGGCTACTACCCCTATCCGTATCCCTATGCCGGCGGCGTGCAGCGCCCGCCCGCGCGGCCGCGCGACATGCGCCCGCGCATCCGCAACTGCGACGCCACCGGCTGCACCGACCGGCAGGGCAACACCTACAACCAGAACACCGGCAAGCTGGACCGCTACCAGAACATCGACGGCAAGACCTGCCGCCCGGTGGGCACGACGGTGGTGTGCCGCTGAGCAGCACCGTTGTTCACCAGCCGAGCTGCCTGGCCGCCAGTTCCTTCATGATTTCCTCGGCGCCGCCGCCGATCATCATCACCTTCACCTCGCGGTAGATGCGCTCGCTGACCGTGCCGCGCATGTAGCCCATGCCGCCCAGGATCTGCACCGCGGCGTCGGCGCAGAACTGCATGGTTTGCGTGGCGTGGTTCTTCAAGAGGCAAACCTGCGCCACCCACTCCGGCGCATCGGCGCGGCCCTGGGCGGCCAGCGCATCGCCCTGCGCGGCCACCTGCTCCAGCCAGGCCTCGGTGGACGAAATGCGCATCTGCATGTCCACCAGCTTGTGGCGCAGCACCTGGTGCTCGACCAGTGCCGCGCCGAAGGTCTTGCGCTGGCGCGCCCACGCCAGGGCCTCGTCCAGGCAGGCTTGCGCGAAGCCCAGCGCCGCGGCGGCCAGGCCGAAGCGCTCGCCGTTGAAGTTGCCCATGATGATGCGAAAGCCCGCGCCCTCGCTGCCCAGCAGGTGGTGCGCCGGCACCCGCACGCCGTCGAAATGCAGCTGCGCGGTGTCGGAGCAATGCCAGCCCATCTTGGCCAGCTTTGTGCGGCGGACGCCGGGTGCGTCGCCCGGCACCAGCAGCATCGAGATGCCGCCCGCGCCTTTGGACGAAAGGTCGGTGCGCACGGCCACGGTGAACCAGTCGGCCCGCATGCCGGAAGTGATGAAGGTCTTCTCGCCGTCGACGACGTAGTGGTCGCCATCCCGCCTTGCCGTGGTGCGCAGTTGCGCCACGTCCGAGCCGCCGCCCGGCTCGGTGATGGCCAGGGCCGAGATCTTCTCGCCGCGCAGCACGGCCGGGACCACCTCGCGCTGCAGCGCCGGCGAGCCGTGGGCGATGACGGGCGGCAGGCCGATGTTGTGCGAGAACAGGCTGGCCAGCACGCCGCCGCTGGCGCCGTGGCGGGCCAGTGCCACCCACACCGGCAGCTTCAGCGCGAGCGAGGCGGGCGTGCCGCCCAGTTCCTCGGGGTAGCCGATGCCCAGGAAGCCCAGTTCGCCGGCGCGCCGGTAGAGCTGGCGCGGAAACTCGCCGGCTTCGTCCCAGGCCGTGGCGTTGGGTGCGATCTCGCTCCTGGCAAAGCGCGTGATTGCATCGGCCAGGGCTTCGCGCGTTTCACGCAGATCGTCGTTCATTCGCGCGGCGGGCGCTTCGCAATGCCCATCGTCTTGGCCAGGATGCCCAGCATCACCTCGTCCGCACCGCCGCCGATGGAGCCCAGCCGCCCGTCTCGGAACAGGCGCGACACGCGGTTCTCCCAGGTGAAGCCCATGCCGCCCCAGAACTGCAGGCAGGTGTCGGACACCTCGCGCGTGAGCCGCCCGGTCTTGAGCTTGGCCATGGACGCGAGCTGTGTCACGTCCTCGCCCTGCACATGCAAATCGCAGGCGCGGTAGGTGAGGGCGCGCAGGGCTTCCACCTCGGTCTTGAGTTCGGCCAGCTTGAACTGCACCCATTGCTGGTCGGCCAGCGTGGCGCCGAACATGCGGCGCTGCTGCGCCCATTCGATGGTCTGCGCGATGCAGGTGTCCATGGGCTCCAGCGAGCTGGCGGCGCACCACAGGCGCTCTTCCTGGAATTGCTGCATCTGGTAGACGAAGCCCTGGCCTTCCTCGCCGATGCGGTTGCGCTGCGGCACGCGCACGTTGTCGAAGTAGATGAGGCCGGTGTCGCTGGAATGCATGCCGATCTTGCGGATCTTCTTCGCCTTCTCGATGCCAGGTGAATCCATGGGCACGATGACGAGCGACTTGTTGCGGTGGGCCGGTCCGTCGCCGGTGTTGACCAGCATGCACATCCAGTCGGCCTGCAGGCTGTTGGTGATCCACATCTTCTGGCCGGTGATGAGGTAGTCGTCGCCGTCCTTCTTCGCGTAGCTCTTCAGGCCCGCCACGTCGCTGCCGGCGCCGGGCTCGCTCACGCCGATGCAGCCCACCGTCTCGCCGGCAATGGCCGGCGCCAGGAATTCGCGGCGCAGTTCGTCGCTGCCGAAGCGCGCCAGGGCCGGCGTGCACATGTCGGTCTGCACGCCCACCGCCATGGGAATGCCGCCGCAGTCGACATGGCCCAGCGCCTCGGCCAGGGCCATGGCGTACGAGTAATCCAGGCCGGCGCCGCCGTATTCCTCCGGCTTGTTCAGGCCCAGCAGGCCGAGCTGGCCCAGCTTGCGGAAGACCTCATGCGCGGGAAAGGCCTCGGCCGCTTCCCACTCGTCCACATGCGGGTTGATTTCCTCGTCGATGAAGCGGCGCAGGGTCTTCTGGATCTCGAGGTGTTCGTGCGTGTAGTGCATGCCTGTGCGTGCCTTTCGTCGTCGTCGTCAGTTCTCTTGTTCGCCCTGGAAGATGCGCGGCACCACCGCGCGGTGGAAGCCGTCGAAGGGCTTCACCGCGGTGCGCCGGCGCACCTGCGCGTTCGGCGTGGCCATGGGCCAGCCCATGCGCACCTGCGGCCTGGCCCCGTCCACCCGCAGCACCGCGCCGCTGATGAACGCGGCCGCCGGGCTCAGCAGGAAGACCACCGCCGCCGAGGTCTCCGCCTCGGTGCCGAAACGTCCGGCCGGCACCGTGCGCGGCATGGCGCGCAGCATGTCGGCGGCTTCGGGCGGGTAGTGGTCCATGCCGCTGGAGGCGATGTAGCCCGGCGCCACCGCATTCACGCGCACGCCCTGCGCGGCCCATTCCAGCGCGGCCGTCTCGGTGAAGCTCACCATGCCGGCGCGCGCGGCGCCGCTGTGGCCCATGTTGGGCATCGAGCCCCACATGTCGGCCACGATGTTGACCACCGCGCCGCCCTGGTGCTGCATGGCCTGGGTGAAGCACTCGCGCGCCATCAAAAAGCCGCCGGTCAGGTTGGTGTCGATCACCGCGCCCCAGCCCTTGGCCGAGATGCCGGCCAGCGGCGCGATGTACTGGCCGCCGGCGTTGTTCACCAGCGCGTCGATGCGGCCGTGCACGGCCAGCACGCCGGCCACGGTGGCGCGCACGGCGTCTTCGCTCCGGATGTCGCACACCGCATGGCTGGCGCGGCCGCCGTCCTGCTCGATCTCGGCCTGCACGGCCTGCAGCTTCTCGGCCTTGCGGCCCACCAGCACCACGTGCGCGCCCAGCGATGCGAGCTCGTGCGCGCAGCAGCGGCCGATGCCGGAGCCGCCGCCGGTGACGATGGCCACCTGGCCGTCGAACAGGCCGGGCGCGAAAACCGAGCGGTAGTGCAGGGATGATGGGGAAACTGGAGGCATGTCTCGTGTGTCCTGTTGGTTCTCGAGGGTCTTTTGCCGAAGCTCAGGCCGCCGCCACCGTGACCTCGGCCACCACCTGGCGCATGGCCACCTGCTCGCCCACGGCCACGTGCACGGCGGACACGCGGCCGGCGCGGGGCGCGCAATGCAGATGCTCCATCTTCATGGCTTCCAGTGTCAGCAGGGGTTGCCCTGCCGCGACCAGTTCACCTTCGCGGGCCAGCAGAGCGGTGACGCGGCCGCTCATGGCGGCGCGCAGCAGGCCGTCGCCGCCGTGCGCACCGGTGTCGTGCGGCGGTGCGAGCGAGGTGTCGCGCACTTCGTAGGCGCGGCCGGCCCAATGCATCAGCAGGCGCTCGCCGGAGCGAAGCGCCCGCAGCGGTGACTGCACGCCCTGGCGCCGTACCTGCCATTGGCCGTGGCCCAGGAAGCGCAGCCCGATCTCGACGGGTTGCGCCGAGTCCAGCGCCACCGCGTAGCTGCCGTCAGGAAGGCGCTGGACGCTGGCGGCGTGGGCCTGACCGTCAATCTCGAAGCGCAGCGGTGCCATGAGGGTGTGGGCCAGCGGCGAGGGCGGCCGGTCAGTGCCGGCCTGCAGCAGCGCAGCCGCCACGGCTGCGGCTTGCGCCTGCTGCCCGGCATCTTCCGCCAGCAGTTCCTCCTGATGCTGCGCAATGAACGCGGTCGTGGCGCCGCCGGCCGCGAACACGGGGTGCGCCAGGCAGCGCAGCAGAAAGTGCTGGTTGGTCGCCACGCCCAATGCCACCGTGTCCGCGAGGCCGGCGAGCAGTCGCTGCCGTGCTTCGTCCCGTGTGGCGCCGTGGGCCACCAGCTTGGCGATCATCGAGTCGTAGTGCGGCGGCACCTGCGCGCCCGACGCCAGCGCATGCTCCACGCGCAGCGGCGGCGATTCGGGCAACTGCCACAGGTCCATCGTCCCGCTTTGCGGCACGAAGCCCTGCGACGGGCTTTCCGCGCACAGGCGCACCTCGATGGCATGCCCTTCGAAGCGGACATCTTCCTGGCGCAGCGCCAGCGGCTCGCCGGCCGCGATGCGCAACTGCAGCGCCACCAGGTCCAGGCCCGTCAATGCTTCGGTCGCCGGGTGTTCCACTTGCAGCCGGGTGTTCATTTCCATGAACCAGAAGTCGCCGTTGTCATCCAGAAGGAATTCGAGCGTGCCCGCGCCTTCGTAGCCGATGGCCCGCACCGCCTGCAGCGCGGCCTCGCCCATGCGCTGGCGCAGCGCGGGCGACACGGCGGGCGAGGGCGCTTCCTCGATGATCTTCTGGTGCCTGCGCTGCACCGAGCAGTCGCGCTCGCCCAGGTGGATGGCGTGGCCATGGCGGTCGGCCATGACCTGGATCTCGATGTGGCGCGGCGCGAGCACTGCGCGCTCCAGCAGCACGGTGGCGTCGCTGAAGGCATGCAGCGCCTCGGACTGTGCGCTTTGCAGGAGGGTGGCGAACTGCTGCGGCCCTTCCACCAGCCGCATGCCGCGCCCGCCGCCGCCGGCCACCGCCTTGATCATCACCGGCCAGCCGATGGCTTCGGCTTCGCGAAGCAGGGTGGCCGTGGTCTGGTCCTCGCCCTGGTAGCCTGGAATGCAGGGCACGCCGGCGGTCTGCATCAGCCGCTTGGCGGCGGCCTTGTCGCCCATCGCGCGGATGCTCTCGGGCGACGGGCCGACGAAGACCAGGCCGGCATCGCGGCAGTGCTGCGCAAAGGCCGCGTTCTCGGCGAGGAAGCCGTAGCCGGGGTGCACCGCATCGGCGCCGCTGGCCTGGGCCGCGGCCACGATGGCGTCGATGTTCAGGTAGCTCTGCGCGGGTTCGGCCGGGCCGATGTGCACCGCCCGGTCGGCATGCAGTACATGCGGTGCATCCGCGTCGGCGCTGGAATACACGGCCACCGTGCGCAGGCCCATCGCCTTGGCGCTGCGCAGGACGCGCATGGCGATCTCGCCGCGGTTGGCGATGAGCAGCGTATGGAATGGCGTGCGCTTGATGTTGCTGTCCATCGTCGTCTTCGCCTGGCTCATGGCCGCGCCACCGAGAACTGCATGGCGTGGGGCGTGCGCCGCTCGCTGCTGCGGCAGATGGCGAACAGCTCGGCCAGCACGGCGCGCGTGTCGCGCGGGTCGATCACGCCGTCGTCCAGCAGCAGGGCGCTGGTGGTGAACACGCTCATCTGCGCTTCGAAGCGCTCGACGATCTGCTGCTGCATGGCGGCCAGCTTGGCCGGGTCGGCCGCCGCGCCCTTGCGCGCCATGCCGGCCTCCATGACGATGGCCATGGTTTTTGCGGCCTGCTCGCCGCCCATCACCGCTGTGCGCGCATTGGGCCACGAAAGCGCGAAGCGCGGCGCAAAGCCGCGCCCGCACATGCCGTAGTTGCCCGCCCCGTACGAGGCGCCGCAGTGCAGGGTGATCTGCGGCACGGTGGCGTTGGTCACCGCCTGGATCATCTTGGCCCCGTGCTTGATGATGCCGGCCTCTTCATGCGCCACGCCCACCATGTAGCCGGTGATGTTCTGCAGGTACAGGAGCGGCGTGCGGCTCTGGCAGCAGGCCTGGATGAAGTGCGTGGCCTTCACCGCGCCGTCGGAGTCGATGGGGCCGTTGTTGGTGATGACGCCCACCGCATGGCCTTCGAGCCGGATGTGGCCGCACACGGTGGCGCTGCCGTAGCTCTCGGAGAAGGGCAGGAACTCGGAGTTGTCGGCGATGCGCGCGATGACTTCGCGCATGTCGACCGGGCGCTTGGCATCCGAAGGCATGACGCCGAGCAGTTCCTCGGCCGGGTGGCGCGGCGGCTCGAAGGCACGCGCGTCGCCGTTGCCGTCTCTGCGCTCCCAGTCGATGCTGGCAAGGATGTCGCGCGCGATGCGGATGGCGTCGCGGTCGTCCTCGGCCAGGTAGTCGCCCAGGCCCGAGACATGGGTGTGCATGACGGCGCCGCCCAGCGCTTCTTCGGTGGCGATTTCGCCGGTGGCGGCCTTGAGCAGCGGCGGGCCGGCGAGGAAGGCGCGCGAGCGGCCCCGCACCATGACGATGTAGTCCGACAGGCCCGTCTGGTAGGCGCCGCCCGCGGTGGACGAGCCGTGGGTGACGGTGACCACCGGCAGGCCCGCGGCCGAGAGCCGCGCGAGGTTACGAAAAATCTGCCCGCCGCGCACGAACTCCTCGACGCGGTAGGCCATGAGGTTGGCACCAGCGCTCTCGACCAGCTGCACATAGGGCAGCTTGTTCTCCAGCGCGATCTCCTGCAGGCGCAACTGCTTGTCCAGGCCCATGGGCTGCAGCGCGCCGGCGTCGATGCCGGAATCGGAGGCGCACACCATGCAGCGCACACCCGAGACGTAGCCGATGCCCGCCACGATGCCGCCGCCGGGCACGCTCTTGTCCAGGTCGGGGTTGTCGCGGCCCAGGCCGGCGAGGGTGCAAAGGGGAATGAAGGGCGCGCCGGGGTCGAGCAGCAGGGCCATCCGTTCCCGCGGCAGCAGCTGGCCGCGCTTGGCGAAGCGTTCGGCGGAGGCCTGCGAGGCGGCGGTGGCCCGTGCTTCGTGGGTGCGGACCTGCTCCAGCAGGGCGAGCATGCTGGCGCGCTGCGCCTGGAACGAGGGGTCGAGGGGGTTGAGCCTGGAGTCGATGATGGCGGGCATGGGCGTGCTGCTGGCTGGCTGCGGCGCTGGGTGCTTGCCTTTGGACTCTAGGCGGTGGTGGTGGGCGGGGCTTGCGGTAACTGGCTATGAGTGGATTGAGGTGGCGGGGCGGCAAAGGTCTGTGTGCCTCTGGGCGGCGGCGCGCCCACTCGGGCGGTCGGCGCCTTCAGCGCCGACTGCCCTGCGCTGCTCGCGGAGCCGGCCCTGCGGCAGAACTCGCTTCGTTCACTTCGTTCACTGCGCTCAGACAGCTGCCGCAAGCTAGATGACGAAGCTTGTGTGTGTCCTTCGGCACACACAAGCGGGCCGGCTCCGCTGCGCTGCTCGGCGCCCGAGAGGGCGCGCCGCCGCCCAGAGGCACGCAGGCCTTTGCCGGGGGAGCTCCGTGGTTGTGCGGGAGATTCGGGACGGATGTGGCATGCTGGCGATCTGCGCTTGCGGTCGAAGTTTCGCGTTCTCTTTCATTGAGCCTGCTCATGGCACGAGTCCCCGTCGAACACGCCGAATTTTTCACTCTCTCAAAGCGGGAACTTCATACGCTGGCGGACCGGTTGATTGGTCAGGAGCCAGTGGCCGTTGACTACTGCGTTGCATTCGTACTCGCTGAAACGAAAGGCCATTGGCATGGCCGGGCAAGGGCGATGATGTGCCGCCGCTTGAAGCACGTCGAGTTGGGCCGCACGAGCCGGACGAAGCTCCTGGCCTGCATCCTGGAAAGACTCGAGTCGGGTGAGTTCTCTGAACAGTTCAAGGACCAACTGCGACTTGCGCTCCATCTGGACAGGGCGCAAACCTTGCGTGCCTGCGAGAGCGCAACGACCAGTGACCGGCCGCATGTCCGAAGGTACGCGCAGTGGGCACTGTCATTGCCAGTCGTCCATTCAGCCTGAGCGTCCGCTTTCAACACGGCCCCTGGCGCCTGCCGCGCTCCGCCCGCAACGAACAAATACCCAGCCGACCTGAACGGCCGACAAAAATCAAGGCGCGATCACCGCCGGCCCCGACGAGGCCGCAGCATCGGCCGCCTCCATCTCCATCCACGCCTGCAAGCCCCCGCGCAACGGCCGCACGCGCACGAAGCCGTGGCGGGTCAGCACGGCAGCCGCCTTGGCCGCGGACACCTCGTTCGGGCAATCGCAATACAGCACGATCTGGCGGTCGCGCGGCAGCTGGTCCAGCTGGTGTTCAATGCCGTTCGGATGAATGAGTACCGCACCCGGAATGCGGCGCGGGTCGATGGCGGCTGCGGCCTCCGAACGCACATCGATGATCACCACCGGTTCGTTCTCGCCGGCCAGCAGGTCGCGCAGTTCATGCACGCCGATGCGCTCCACGTTCAGGTCGCGCAGTGCCGAGCGGCGGCGCCACCAGCGCACGCCCACGCCGATGGCGATCAGCGCCACCAGCAGCGCCGCGCCCACGCCGCCGGCGTTGGCCATGGCGTCCAGCACCTCCTGGATCTGCTGCGAGAACACCCAGCCCAGCGCCACGAACACACCCGCCCAGACCAGCCCCGCGGCCGCATCGAACATCGTGAAGCGCGCCAGCGGCATCTTCAGCGCGCCGGCCATCGGCGGCGCCACCACCGAGACGCCCGGCACGAACTTGGCGGCCAGCAGCGACGTGCCGCCCCAGTCGGTGATCAGGGTCTCGCTGCGGCGAACGCACGAGTCGGGCGACATCGAGACCTTGCACAGCAGCCGCATCACCCGGTAGCCGAAACGCCGGCCGGCGTAGTACCACGCGCCGTCGCCCAGCACGTTGGCCAGCACGGCCACGGCCAGCACCGCGGCCAGCGAGAGTTCGCCCGCCGCGATCAGCCCACCGGCCACCACCAGCACGGCAGACGCCGGCACGGGCGCACCCAGGCGCGCCGCCAGCGTGGCCAGGAAGACCACCGACACGCCATGTTGCGTGGCCAGTTCAAGAAGCTCGTGCATGGTGTGCGCAATTTTCGTGGATCGCCCAAAGCCCCGCAGCCCCGGGCAAATAGCATCGGCGAACAGATGCCTTAGTTTGCAGAAGAAGATGCAGCAGAGGGCGAGTCGGCATCGCAGGCGGCGGCACGGGCGCGCAGCAAGGCCTGCTCGCGGACGTTGCGCGTCAGGCTCGCCGCGCGCTCGAACTCGCTGCGCGCCTCGTCCAGGCGCCCCAGGCCCTGCAGCAGATCCGCGCGCACGGCCGGCAGCAGGTGGTAGTTCTTCAGCGTGCCCTCGGCGGCCAGCGCGTCCACCAGCGGCAGCGCGGCGGCCGGCCCGGCGGCGCGCGAGACGGCCACGGCGCGGTTGAGCTCCACCACCGGCGAGGGCTCGACCGCCGCCAGCTCGCCATACAGCGCGGCAATGCGCTGCCAGTCCGTGTCGGCCGCCTGCAGCGCGCGGGCGTGACACGCGGCAATGGCGGCCTGCAGCGCGTACGAGCCCCTGGCGCCGCCCAGGCCTTCGGCGCGGGCCAGGGCGGCCAGGCCGCGGCGGATCAGCAGCTGGTCCCAGCGCGAGCGGTCCTGGTCCATCAGCAGCACCGGCGCGCCCTGCCGGTCGGTGCGGGCGGCCGAGCGCGATGCCTGGATCTCCATCAGCGCCACCAGCCCATGCACCTCCGGCTCGGCGGGCATCAGCTCGGCCAGCACGCGGCCCAGGCGCAGCGCCTCGGCGCACAGGGCGGGGCGCATCCAGTCGTCGCCCGCGGTGGCGGAATAGCCTTCGTTGAACACCAGGTAGATCACCTCCAGCACCGAGGCCAGGCGCGGCGCCAGTTCGTCACCGCGCGGCACCTCGAAAGGCACCTTGGCATCGCGCAGGCTGCGCTTGGCGCGCACGATGCGCTGCGCGATGGTCGGCTCGGGCAGCAGGAAGGCGCGCGCGATCTCGTCGGTGGTCAGGCCGCCCAGCACCCGCAGGGCCATGGCCAGCCGCGCCTCGCGCGTGAGCACCGGGTGGCAGGCGGTGAAGATCAGGCGCAGCAGGTCGTCGTCGATGTCCTCGTCGGCGGCCTCGTCCGGCGCCGGCGCCACGGCTTCGCCGCCCAGCGCCTCGATGGTGTGGGCGATCTCCTCGTGCTTGCGCTCCATCATCTGGCTGCGGCGCAGCCAGTCGAGCGCGCGGTTCTTGGCCGCCGCCGTGAGCCAGGCCGCCGGGTTGTCGGGAAGGCCATCGCGGGGCCACTGCTGCAGGGCCGACACCAGCGCGTCCTGCGCGAGTTCTTCGGCCACGCCCACGTCGCGCACCATGCGCGCCACCACTGCGACGATGCGCGCCGACTCGATGGGCCACACGCCGGCGATGGCGCGGCGTACGGCCTTGTCGTCGCTGTTGCTGTTCGCGGCGTTCGTCATTGCGCCGCGTCCCATCGCTCGAAAGTCACAGCGCGCGGCCGACCACGGCAATGACGAACACCGCCACGCCCAGCCACAGGTTGATGAACACCAGCTGCCGGATGCGGGCCAGCGCGGCGGCGGCGGCCTTCCAATCGCCCGCGGCCACTTTCTCTGCCATGAGCGGATGGTGGCGCAGCCGGATCACGGCAAAGATCACCATCATCGCGGCGCCGATGCCCAGCATGGCATGCACATGCCAGCGCAACGCGCCCATGCCACCGGCCAGCTGCACCATCGCAAAGCCGGTGGCGAGCAGCAGCACGATGGCCGCGGTCACCCAGCGAAAGAAGCGGCCCAGCGCGCCGCACAGCATGCGCAGGCGCTGCGGCGGCTCCAGTGTGTCCACCGCGGCGGGCCGCACCGCGACATGGAAGGTGGCCATGCCGCCCACCCACAGCGTGGCGGCCAGGAGGTGAAGGCAAAGAAGAATGGGTGTGGCGAGCAAGGGCATGGCGACAAGGAGGATGCGGGGCCTGGATCATCGGCTGCATTCGATCCATGTCAAGTAAGCTTGGCCGGCATCCAATACCTCTGACCGAACACGTCCATCCAGGAGACACGCCATGCTGCATCCCCAGGCCCGCGCTTTCATCGACCTGCTGGCCGCGCGCGGCGTGCCACCTACCCATACGCTGACGCCCAAGGAAGCGCGGCGTGTGTACCGCGAACGGCGCAGCTTCACCCAGCCGGAGCCGCCGGCGCTGGCGCGCATCGAATCGCTCGCGGCCGAGGGGCCGGCCGGCGCCATTCCCTTGCGCCTGTATTCACCCGTGCCGCGCGAGAAGCAGCACGGCCTGTTGCCGGTGCTGGTGTACTACCACGGCGGCGGCTGGGTCATCGGCGACCTGGACACGCACGACACCTTGTGCCGCCAGCTTGCCGACGAATCGGGCTGCGCGGTGGTGGCGGTGGACTACCGCATGGGGCCGGAGCATCCTTTCCCCGGCGCAGTGGTCGACTGCGTGGCCGCCACGCGCTGGATCGCGCGGCAGGCCGAGGCCCTGGGGCTCGACGCTGCCCGCATCGCGGTGGGCGGCGACAGCGCGGGCGGCAACCTGGCCGCCGTGGTCTGCCTGGCACTGCGCGATGCCGGCCAGGGCGAAGGCCTGCCGCACCCCATCCGCTTCCAGCTGCTGATCTACCCCGCCACCGATATGCGCCGCTGCGCCGCCTCGCACAGCACCAACGGCGACGGCTACGTGCTCACCCGCGACACCATCGGCTACTTCCACGACCACTACATGGGCGAGGGCACGGCGCAGGACATGGACTGGCGCGCCTCGCCGTTGCTGCACAAGAACCTGGGCGGCCTGCCGCCGGCGCTGGTGATCACCGCCGGCTACGACCCGCTGCGCGACGAAGGATTGCAGTACGCGCAGCGCCTGACCGAATCGGGCGTGCGCACGGTGCTGGTGAACTTCGAGCGGATGATTCACGGCTTCATCCTCATGGGAAAGGTGCTGGACGAGTCGGGCACCGCCGTGAGCCTGTGCGCGCTGGAGTTGCGCAAGGCGCTGCGGGCTGCCACCTAGACTTGGCGCCCGCAGCAGCCCAACGCATTCAACCGAAGCTGGCGCGCGGAAGGCTGAAGGCTGCCGCCGGGCGCAGCTGCCGCCGCCGCACCAGGTACCACGCGGCCGGCATGACCAGCATGCTCAGCAGCGGCGCCGTGACCATGCCGCCCACCATGGGCGCGGCGATGCGCGTCATGACCTCCGAGCCCGTGCCGTGGCCGAACAGGATGGGCAGCAGGCCCGCCATGATGACCGCGGCCGTCATCGCCTTGGGCCGCACGCGCAGCACCGCGCCTTCGCGGATGGCCGCGAGCAGCGTCTCTTCCGTGGCCGGCTCGCCCGCGGCCAGGCGCTGCTGCCATGCGTTCTGCAGGTAGACCAGCATCACCACGCCGAACTCGGCCGCCACGCCGGCCAGGGCGATGAAGCCGATGACGGTGGCCACCGACACCGCATGGCCGAGCGCCCACACGAACCAGAAGCCGCCCACCAGCGAGAACGGCACGGCCGCCATGACCAGCGCCGCGTCGGCCGCCGAACGGAACAGCACATAGAGCAGCATGAAGATGATCGCCAGCGTGACGGGCACCACCACCTTCAGCCGCTGCGTCGCGCGCTCGAGATACTCGAACTGGCCGGACCATGACACCGCGTACCCGGCGGGCATCGCGACCTGCTGGCCGACCGCCGCCTGCATGTCGCGCACGGCCGAGCGAAGGTCGCGCCCGCGCACGTCCACGTACACCCAGCCCGAGAGGCGCGCGTTTTCGCTGCGCACCATCGGCGGTCCTTCCTGGATGGAGATGCGGGCCACGTCGCGCAGCAGCACCGTCGCGCCCTTGTCGGTGACAAAAGGCAGCTGCCGCAGCCGCTCGGGCGAATCGCGGATCTCCCGCGGGTAGCGCACATTGATCGGAAAGCGCTCGCGGCCCTGCACCACTTCGCCCACGTTGTCGCCGCCGATGGCGGTGGAGACGACGGCCTGCACGTCCGCGACCGACAGGCCGTAGCGTGCGGCTGCATGGCGGTCCACGTCGACGTCGATGTACCGGCCGCCGGACAGCCGCTCCGCGAGCGCCGACGAAACGCCCGGCACGCCGCGCACGGCCGCCTCGATCTGCAGGGCCAGCTTGTCGATCACCGCCAGGTCGGCGCCGGCCACCTTGATGCCCACCGGGCTCTTGATCCCCGTGGCCAGCATGTCGATGCGGTTGCGGATGGGCGGAACCCAGACGTTCGACAGGCCGGGGACCTTCACCGTGCGGTCCAACTCCGCGACCAGCTTCTCGGGCGTCATGCCTGCGCGCCACTGCTGGCGCGGCTTGAACTGGATGGTGGTCTCGAACATCTCCAGCGGCGCCGGGTCGGTGGCCGTGTCCGCGCGGCCGGCCTTGCCGAACACGCGCTCGACTTCGGGCACGGTCTTGATGAGCCTGTCGGTCTGCTGCAGCAGCTCCGAGGCCTTGGAGACGGAAAGGCCGGGCAGGGCCGAAGGCATGTAGAGCAAATCGCCTTCGTCCAGCGGCGGCATGAACTCGCCGCCGAGGCGCATGAGGGGGAGCACCGTGGCGGCCAGCACCAGCGCCGCCGCGAGCAAAGTCGCTTTCGGGAAGCGCAGCACCGCGTCCAGCACGGGCCGGTAGATGCCGATGAGAAAGCGATTGATCGGGTTGGCCGTCTCCTTCGGAATGCGACCGCGCACCAGGTAGCCCATCAGCACCGGCACCAGCGTCACCGACAGGCCGGCCGCGGCCGCCATGGCATAGGTCTTGGTGAATGCCAGCGGCGAGAACAGCCGGCCCTCCTGCGCCTCGAGTGCGAACACCGGCAGGAAGGACAGCGTGATGACCAGCAGCGAGAAGAACAGCGCCGGCCCAACTTCGGTTGCCGCAGTCGCCACGATCTCCCAATGCTCGGCCGCGGACGGCCGGCGCCCGTGCTGCGCTTCGAAATGCTCCAGGCGCTTGTGCGTCGCCTCCACCAGCACCACCGACGCATCGACCATGGCGCCCAGCGCGATGGCGACGCCGCCCAGCGAAAGGATGTTGGCGCTGATGCCCTGCCAATGCATCACGACAAAAGCCGCGAGCACGCCCACCGGCAGCGTCACGACGGCCACCAGCGCCGAGCGCAGATGGAAAAGGAACACCGCGCACACCAGCGCGACCACGATGAATTCCTCCACCAGCTTTTCGCGCAGGTTGTCCACGGCGCGGTCGATGAGCCGGGAGCGGTCGTAGGTTTCCACCACTTCCACGCCCCGGGGCAGGCTGGGCTTGAGCGCTTCCAGCCTGGCCTTGACCGCCTCGATGGTGGTGCGCGCGTTCTTGCCCGAGCGCATCACCACCACGCCGCCGGCGACTTCGCCCTGGCCGTCCAGCTCCGCGATGCCGCGGCGCATCTCCGGCCCCACCTGCACGGTGGCGACATCGCGCAGCAGCACCGGCGTCGCGCCGCTCACCGCCAGCGCAATGGCGCGGAAGTCGTCCAGCGACGCGAGGAAGCCGCGCGAACGCACCATGTACTCCGCCTCCGCCAGCTCCACCACCGAGCCGCCGGAGGACTGGTTGGCCTTCCTGAGCGCCTCGGCCACCATGCCCTGCGTGACGCCGAGCGCGCGCATGCGGTCCGGGTCGAGCACCACCTGGTACTGGCGCACCATGCCGCCGATGCTGGCGACCTCGGCCACGTCGCGCACGGTCTTCAGCTCGAACTTCAGGAACCAGTCGTTCAATGCGCGCAGCTGGCCGATGTCGTGCCGGCCGGTGCGGTCGACCAGCGCGTATTCGTAGACCCAGCCCACGCCGGTGGCATCGGGGCCGAGCGCGGCCGTCGCGCCGGCGGGCAGCCGGGCCTGCACCTGGTTCAGGTACTCGACCACCCGCGAACGCGCCCAGTACGGATCGGTCCCGTCGTCGAACAGCACATAGACGAAGGAGTCGCCGAAGAAGGAATAGCCGCGAACCGTCTTGGCGCCCGGCACGCCGAGCATCGTGGTGGTCAGCGGGTAGGTGACCAGGTCCTCGACCACCTGGGGCGGCTTGCCGGGGTAGGTGGTGCGCACAATGACCTGCACGTCGCTCAGGTCGGGCAGGGCGTCGACCGGCGTGCGGGCGGCCGACCACAGGCCGGCTGCCACCAGCAACACCGTGGTGGCCAGCACCAGGAAGCGGTTGCCGATGGACCAGCGGATAAGCGCGGCGATCACTTCGTGCCTCCGGTGGTGGTGGCCGGCTGCGCCGCCGACATGGCGCCGAGCACCGACTTGAGCCGCGCCTCCGAATCGATGAGGAACTGGCCGCTCGCGACCACCTCTTCGCCTTCGCGCAGGCCATCGATCACCTCCAGCTGGTCGCCGAGGTCGGCTCCCAGCACGATCTCGCGCGGCTCGAAACGGCCGGCGTCCTTGCGCACGATGGCCACCGCCCGCGTGCCCGTGCGGATGGCAGCTTCGGCCGGCACGGTCAGGCGCGAGACGGCGGGCCCGCCGATGTGCAGGCGCAGCAGCATCCCAGGCGTCAGTCGGCCCGCCCTGTTGTCGACCTCGAAGCGCGCCTGCAGCGTCCGCGTGCTGGCGTTGACCTGCGGAAGCAGCTCCTTGAGCTCGCCTTCGAAAGTCTGCGATGCGTCCGCCTGCAGCGCTGCCTTCACCTTCTGGCCTCGCGCCAGGCGAATGGCCTGTGCCTCCGGCACTTCGGCCACCGCCCAGACGGTCTCGAGCCCGGCGATGCGAAACAGCGTCGCGCCGGGCAACACCTGCATGCCTTCGCGCACGCCCAGCTCCGCCACCACGCCCGAGGAGGGCGCGGCGAGGGTGAAGCGCGCCTGCGCAGCGCCCGCCTTCTCGCTCTGGCGGACCAGCGCGTCGGGAATGGAGAGGGCCCGCATGCGCTCGCGCGCCGCAGCCACGATGTCCGCACTCGCGCCGGCGCGCTGCAGCGCCAGCCACTCGTTCTGCGGCGCCAGCCAGTCCGGCGCGAAGATCGTCGCCAGCGGCTGGCCCTTTCGCACTGTTTCCATCGGCGCGCGAACCGACAGCCGCTCGACATAGCCGCCGACGCGCGACTGCACCGCGACATTCAGGCGCTCGTCGAACTGCACCGAGCCGACGGCGTCGAACGAGGAACCCGCATCCGTGCGCCGGACCGTCGCAGTGCGCACGCCAAGGTTCTGCTGGATCGCCGGGTTGATCTTCACGCCGCCGGCGTCGCTGTTCTCGTCCGCATAGACCGGCACGAGCTGCATGTCCATGAACGGCGACTTGCCCGGCTTGTCGAAGCGCGGGCCCGGCACCATGGGGTCGTGCCAGTAGAGGACCTTGCGCTCGGCCTCGGGCGCGGCGGATGCGGGCGCCGCCGCCGGCATGGCGGCGCCGCGCTGCGAGGTGGATCGGCCGATGAAGTAGCCGCCGGCCGCGAGGACCGCGCCGGCCGCGACGAGGGATGCGATGAGGGCGGTGCGCTTCACGGGGCGACTCCTTGGGCGAGCGGTTTGAACATGAGTTGGGCTTGCGCCCTGGCCAGCTCCCGCTGCAGCGCAAGCAGCTTGCGCTGGGCTTCGAGCTCGGCATGGCGGGCCTCGAACAACGTGGACAGCGAGCCTGGGCTGGAGCGGTAGGCCGCCAGGGCCGCGGCCGTGCGCTGCCGGGCCGGTGCCGCCACGGCGCTGCCCCAGCGCTCGATCCGCTGCTGCAGGCGCGCGGCGTCGCTGGCCTGCGCGCGGTAGTCGGCTGCTGCACTGCGGGTGGCCTCGGCAAGTTCCGCCTCGGCCTTGTCCACCAGCGCCAGCCTGGCCGCACTCTCGCGGTCCTGGCGCTGCGCCGGCGCCACCTGCAGCGGAATGTTCACGCCCACCGACACCAGGTCCGAGAAGCCGGTGCGCTGGCCATAGCCCACTTCCCAGGTCCAGTTCGGCGTGCGCTCCTTGGCGGCGACGGTGGCGTTGCGCCGCGCGACTTCGGCCGCGCGGTCGAGCGACGCGATGGCCGGATGCCGGGCCAGGTAGTCGGGCTCGGCCGGAAGCTGGAAGGTGGGTGCGCTCGCAAGGGATTTCGGACGGAACCCCACCCATCGCGCCAGGGCGACGAGCGCCACCGCCTGCTGCTGCCGCGCTTCCTCGCTTTCGTCTTCCGCAATGCCTTGGGCCGAGCTGAGCTGGAGGACCTCGGCGCTGCCCGCGCTTGCAGCGGCCAGGCGGGCGCGCGCAGCGGCCAGCTCCTCGTGCAGGTGGTGTTCGGCCTGCGCGGTGAGCTTCAGGCTTTCTCCCGCGTACCAGGCGTCCACATAGGCCAGGGCCGCCTGCAGCCGGGCATCGGCCTGCGCGATGTCGGCCTGCACGGCTTCGCGCTCGGCCATGGCGCGGGCCGCGCCTTCGCGGGCCGCGCGCTTGTCGGCCGACAGCCATTCCTGGCTGATGCCGATGCGCTTCATCGTCATCGGCTCGCTGGTGGTGCTGAAGCGGTCCGCGCCGGTGACGGGCAGGTTGTCGATGCCGGCGCGCAGCATCGGGTCGGGCAGCTGGCCCGCCGAATGGACGGCCTCCCGGGCGCCCGAGGCCGAAGCCAGGGCGGCCCGGACGGCTTCCGAGCGCTGGGCGGCCAGGCTCAGGGCCAGGTCGAAGGACAAGGGTTCTGCGCAGGCGATGCCCGGCAGGAGGAGGGCGGCCAGACCAGCCGCCCGAAAGATGGATGTGGGCATGAACGCTCCGTGGACGCATGAAGGCACGGCTGGCGCGCGGCAACCAGGTGCCGCGGCGCCAGCGCCGATGGGTCGACGCAGCGGATCAGACGCGCAGGCGCAGCGTGGAGAGGAAGAGCGGGTCGGGCGGCGGCCGCGCCTTGTCGGCCGCCGCCACCGGGACGGGGCGGGCTTCATGGCCGTCCAGGCTCTTGGGCGCCTGGAGCACGAGGATCACGGCCGGCAGCGAGGCCGCCGGCAGCTTGACGGCTTCGAAGGTCTTGCCGGGGTCTGCCGCGTACTGGTGGCACAGCACGGGCTGCTGGTTGTCCATGCCCTGGCAGGGTTCGCCGGCGGCCATCCTCTGCGCCATGGCCGCCTCGGTGTCCGCCTGTGTCGGGCAGACGTAGCTCGCCAGCGCCAGCTGCGCGAACAGCAGCGACAGCGCCACCAGGATGGCGGTCGAGAGGCGATGGAGTCTTCGGCGAGACATGGGGCCAGAGTCTAGCTGGCGGGGCAATGCCCCTATCGGCTCGGGTCGATGAGGAACTTGGTCCCGGTGCTGCGCTGGCCGTAGACGCCGATCGTCGCCAGGTCGAGCGCCTCGGCCAGCGAGATCACCTTGGAGTAGTGGCTGGCGAAGGTGGTGGTGAGCTCGGCCGCCACGCGGTCCTTGAGCCGCTGCACGGTCGCCGGGTCCGTCTTCTGCAGGAAGGGGAACAGCAGCCAGCCGCCCACGCCCCAGATGCTGCCGAAGTTGCGCACCAGCTCGATCGGACGCCGGTCCAGGCTGCCGTAGACATAGACCTGCTTGTGCGTCATGGAGCCGTAGAGGCTGTAGGCCTTGGCGCTGCGGTTGATGGCCGCTTCCATGCAGCCGAGGATCTGGCCGGCCAGCGGGCCGCCGCCGATGGCGTCGAAGGCGATGGTGGCGCCGGTGGCCGCCAGCGCGTCGGTCAGGTCCTGCAGGAAGGTGGGCGAGCTGCTGTCGCACACATGCTGGGCGCCCATGGCCTTGAGCAGTTCGGCCTGCTCGGGCTTGCGCACGATGTTGACCAGCGGCACGCCGTCCTTGAGGCAGATGCGATTGAGCATCTGCCCCAGGTTGGAGGCCGCGGCGGTGTGCACCAGTGCCGTGTGGCCCTCGCGCCGCATGGTCTCCACCATGCCCAGGGCGGTGAGCGGATTGACGAAACAGGAGGCGCCCTGCGCCGCCGTGGCGCCACCCGGCAGCACCAGGCACTGCGCCAGCGGCACCACGCGCCATTGCGAATACATGGCGCCGCCGATGGCCGCCACCTTCTTGCCGACCAGGGCCTGCGCCGCGGGCGACGAGCCGGCTTCCACCACGGTGCCCGCGCCTTCGTTGCCCACCGGCATCGACTGGTCGATGCGCCCGGCCACGGCGCGCATAGCCGGGCCTTCGGGCACGCGGGCCGTCACCACCGGGCGGCCGGCGGCATCCACCGAGGCTTGCGCGCCGCTCATGTCGGCCAGGCTGAACAGCAGGCCCAGGTCCGAGGGATTGATGGGCGTCGCCTCGACGCGGATCAGCACCTCGTCGGCGCCGAGCGCGGGCAGCGGCGTGTCGACCAGGGAGACTTCGAGCTCGCCGCTTTTCTTGATGAGCGAGCGCAGTTGCAGGTTGGTGCGGGTCATGAAGGGGGACCTCCTTGGGGTTCGGGGCGGCGTTACAGCCAGGTGCCGCCGCTGGGCATGTGGATCTGGGTGTCGGGCGTGCCGCCCACGAAGAAGCCGCCGATGACGATGCTCAGGATCGAGATGAACAGGCTGGCGAACAGCGCTGTCCAGAAGCCCGACACCTTGAAGCCCTTGATGAACCAGGCCACCAGCAGCAGCACCAGCGCGTTGATCACCAGCAGGAACAGGCCGAAGGTGATCAGCGTGAGCGGCAGCGTCAGCACGATCAGCAACGGCTTCACCAGCGCGTTGGCCAGGCCCAGCAGCAGGGCGGAGCCGATCAGGGCGCCGGTGCTCTCGAAGCGGATGCCCTTGAAGACCAGGCTGGCGATCCACAGGCACAGCCCGGTGATGGCCCAGTGCAGGAAGAAGGCGGTGGCGTTTTGCAGCATGTTGTTGTTCGGCCGGTTGCTTGTTGTGAATGCCCGGAACGCGCAAGCCTGCTACTTGGCAAAACGCTTTCGCGTGAGCGCCAGCGCGATCCAGAACGACGCGATGGTATAGGCCGCCAGCACCAGCGCATGCACCGCCCAGCCCTCGGGCCACTGGTCCATGAACAGCGGGCGCACCAGCGCCACCGCGTTGGCCAGCGGCAGCCAGTTGGCAATGGCGTGCACCACGTCCGGCAGCTGCTCCAGCGGAAAGAACACGCCCGAGAGGAACATCATCGGCGTCATGAACAGCGTGAAGTAGTAGGTGAAGAAGTCGTAGCCCTTGGCCAGCGCATTGAAGATGAGCGCAATGCACGAGAAGGTGATGCCCACGCCCGCCAGCACCAGCCACGCCACGAGCAGCTTGGGGCTGTGGCTGATGCCCAGGCCCAGCATCACGAACAGGATGGCGGTGACGGTGAAGATGGCCTTGAACGCGGCCCACAGCATCTCGGCCAGCACGATGTCGTCCAGGCCGACGGGCGCGTTCATGATGCCGTCCCAGGTCTTTTGCACATGCATGCGCGAGAAGGCCGAATAGAGCGCCTCGAAGCTGGCCGCGTTCATCGCGCTCATGCAGATCGAGCCGCTGGCCAGGAACAGGATGTAGGGCACGTCGGTGCCGCCCACCGACACCGTGCCCACCAGTGCGCCCATGCCGTAGCCGAAGGCCACCAGCCAGATGAGCGGCTCGGCGATGTTGCCGATCAGGCTGGGGATGGCCAGCTTGCGCCACACCAGCAGGTTGCGCAGGAACACCGGCCACCAGCGCAGCGTGAGCTGCGGCGGCCGCCAGGGTGAGGGGGCGATGGGCGCGGCGGTGAGTGCTTGGGTGTTGTCCATGTCAGCCGTCCTCTCTGATCTGCCGGCCCGTCAGTTTGAGGAACAGGTCCTCCAGGTTGGCCGGGCGATGGAAGGTGCGCAGGCCCGCATGCTGGCCCAGGGCATCGAGCAGGCGGCGTGCGTCCTGCGTGTAGAAGAAGACCGTCTCGCCGCTCACCTCCACGCGCGCCGCCAGCTCCTTGAGCGGCGACTGGGCCAGCGCGAGCGCGCCGTTGCCGTACACCTCCACCACGTCGGGCTCCAGGTGCTGCGCGATCAGCTCGCGCGGGCGGCCCTCGGCGATCTTGCGGCCGTGGTCCAGCACGATCAGGCGCGAGCACAGGCGCTCGGCCTCGTCCATGAAGTGGGTGGTGAGCAGGATCGACTTGCCTTGCGCAAGCAGCAGCTGCAGGCGCTCCCACATCAGGTGGCGCGCCTGCGGGTCCAGCCCGGTGGTGGGCTCGTCCAGCATCAGCAGCTTGGGGTCGTTCACCAGGGCGCGCGCCAGCGACAGGCGCCGGCGCATGCCGCCCGAGAGCTCGCCCGGCTTGGCGTTGGCCTTGTGCGACAGCGCGGCGAATTCCAGCAGCTTGGGAACGCGGGCCGCCATCGCCTTCTTGCCGATGCCGAAGTAGCGGGCATAGACGATCAGGTTCTCGGCGCAGCTGAAGTCGGGGTCGAGCGTGTCGAACTGGCTCACCACGCCCAGCTGCGCCTTGATGGCTCGCGCATCCTGCGGCATGACGTGGCCCAGCGCCTCGATGCGGCCGGCGTCGGGCTCCGTCAGGCCCAGGCACATGCGGATGGTGGTGGTCTTGCCCGCGCCGTTGGGGCCGATCACACCCAGGCATTCGCCCGGCGCAATGTGGAAGGACAGGTCGTTGACCACGACCTGGTCGCCGTAGTGCTTGCGCAGGGCGGTGGCGGCAAAGAGCGGGGCGGCATTGTTTTGCACCGGGCCATTGTGGCCCAGCAGCGCCGGGCCATTGTTCGCGCCGGGGAAACAGAGAACCCGTGGAACCCGGCGAGGCCGGGCGCGCCGTGTGGGCTCAGCGGCCTTCGTTTTCCAACAGGAAGCCCAGCACGGCATCCATGAACTCGCCGGGCCGCTCGATGTTCGACAGGTGCACCGCGTCCAGCACCTGGAGCCGGGCGCCCGGAATGCCGCGCGCCAGTTCTTCGCCGTGCGCGAGCGATGTCACCGTGTCGTGCCGCCCGGCAATGACCAGCGTGGGGCGGTCGATCAGTGCGATGGTGCGGCGCAGGTCGGCATCGCGCACCGCGGCCCAGCTGCCCGCCACGCCTTCGCGCTGTGTGGCCAGCAGCGTCCGCCTGAAGGCCTGCACCGCCTCACCGTTGGCCGCCAGGGCCGGGGCGGGGAACCAGTTGCGCAGAAAGGTCTCGGCGGTCTCGCGCATGTCGGAGGCGGCCATCAGCCGGGCGATGGCCGGGTCCCACTGGGCGCGCGGGCCCAGGTGGGCGGCGGTGTTGGACAGCACCAGGCGGTCGACCCGTTCCGGGGCGTGAATGGCCATCCACTGCGCGATCCAGCCGCCCAGCGACAGGCCCAGCACATGCACGCGCTGCAGGTCCAGCTGGTCGAGCAACTCCAGCGCGTCGTGGCCCAGGCGGTCCAGCGAATAGGCGCCCGCCGGCGCGCCGGAGCCGCCGTGGCCGCGGGCGTCGTAGCGCAGCACGCGGAAGTGGCGCGACAGCTCGGGCACCTGCGCGTCCCACATGTGCAGGTCGGTGCCGATGGAGTTGGACAGCAGCAGCACCGGCAGATGGGCCGGGCCATCCAGCCGGTAGGCCAGGCGCACGCCGTCGCCGGTGGTGATGAAGGAAAGTTCGCCGTGGCTCATGCGGGCTCCATGTGGTATGACATGGAGCGGATCGTAGGAACGGCCGCCGCCGACGGATACTACAAAGTATGGAACGACTTTGTAGGCTGGAAGAACAATGATCGGCTTCACCCTGCACGAGCTGCAGTGCTTCGACGCGGTGGTGCGCACGGGCACCTTCCAGGCCGCCGGCGAGCTGCTGCATCGCTCGCACCCTTCCGTGTTCGCCGCCGTGGCCAAGCTGGAGCGGCACGCCGGCGTGGCGCTGCTGGACCGCGCTGGCTACCGCGTGCGCCTGACCGACGCCGGCCGATCCTTCCATCGCCGGGTGGGGGTGCTGCTGCGCGAGGCGCAGGAGCTGCACACCCATGCCCGCCAGCTGGCGATGGGCGAGGAAGCGCAGCTGCGCGTGGTGCTGGGCGATCTTTGCCCGCTGGGGCCGGTGCTGGAGCTGCTCGGCGGCTTCTTCGCGCAGGCCCCGGCCACGCGTCTGCACCTGCAGTTCGAGGCGGTGACCGGACCGTGGGAGCGCCTGCTGAATGACGAGGCAGAGCTGATGGTCCACCGCGCGCCCGCCGGCGACCTGCGCATGGAGACCATCGCCCTGGGCCGCGTGGCGCTGGTGCCGGTGGTGGCGCCGGGCTTCCTGCCGGATGGGGCGGATGCGGGGCCGCTCACGCCGCGCCAGCTGCAGGGGCGCACCCAATGCGTGGTGCGCGACTCGGCGCGCGAGCCGCAGGCGCAGGATCACTTTCTGGTGGAGGGCGCATTGCAGTGCTCCGTGCCCGACCACCTGATGAAGAAGGAGCTCATCCTGCGCGGCATGGCCTGGGGGCACCTGCCGCGCTTCCTGGTCGAGGACGAATTGCGCAGCGGCAAGCTGCGCTCCATCGCGGGCCGGCACTTTCCGGGCGTGGTCGAGGCGCTGGTTGCAGCGCGGCGCAGCGACAGGCCGCACGGGCCGGTGGCGCAACGGCTGTGGGCGTTCCTGGCCAGCCATGCGCCGGTGCTGTCGCCGGCGATGGGGCGCATGCCGCGCGTCGGCACTGCACGCTGAGGGTTTCGAGCGCAGTCAACGCTCAGCCGTGGACTGAACGGCTGTCGCCCGGCGCCTGCTCGCGCTCATCCATGCCGTAGTCGCGCACCACCTCGGCCACGCGCAGACGGTAGTCGGCGAACACCTGCTGGCGGCCGGCGGCCTGGGCGCGGCGGTGGGCCTCGCGCTGGCGCCATTGCGCCAGCGAGGCCTCGTCGCGCCAGAAGCTCAGGCTCAGCATCTTGTCCGGGTCGACGATGCTCTGGAAGCGCTCGATGGAGATGAAGCCGTCCATGGCTTCCAACTCGGCGCGCAGGCGCGCGGCCATCTGCAGGTAGGTCTCGCGCTGGCCGGGGGCGGGGCGCACTTCGAAGATCACGGCGTACATGCGGGGTCCTTCTTGTCGTTCAGGTTGCGGCGCGTCAGGCGTTGGCAAAGCAGGGAATGCGCGCATTGGCCGACGGGCGATAGCCCTGCAGCGCGGGCGGCGCCGCGCCGGGCCGAAGCCAGCGGCCCTGCTCGCGCAAGGCCAGCAGGCCGTAGGCGGCCAGCTGCTGCGCCAGCGCCTGGCCCGGGCAGGCATGCGGCCCGTGGCCGAAGCCGAGCAGGCGGCGCTGGCTGCGCTGCAGCTCGAACCGATCCGGCGCGTGGGCTTCGAAGGCCGGGTCGCGCTGGGCTGAAGCCAGCAGGAGCAGGATGGCATCGCCGGCCTGGAGATCGGCGCCCGAGAAATGAAGGGCTTCGGCGGCGAAGCGCCGTGTGTTCTGGACGGCCGGGTCGTGGCGCGCGGCTTCGGCCACCACGGCCAGCGCAATGGCGGGCCCTGCATCGGCATCGAAGCGTGCGCGCAGGCCGGGCTCGCGGCCCAGCGCCACCAGGCTGTTGCCGAGCAGGCCGGCGGTGGCTTCGCAGGTCTGCGACAGCAGGCCCACCAAGTTGGCCAGCAGCACGCGGCGCTGGACGGCAGAGTTGCCTTCGGCCTGCTGCATCGTGGCCGCCAGCAGGCTGGCGGGACGGGGCGATGGCGCGGCGAGTGCCTCGAACCCGGCCAGCAGTTGCATGGCGGCATGGCTGGCCTGCTGCAATGGCGCGCCGCTGGACAACGGCGACAGGCAGGCGACGAACTCGCGCGTCCAGGCGGCCAGCGGCGCCAGCTGCGAGCGATCGAAACCCAGCAGCGCCGCCACCGAGGCCACCGGCAGCCCGAAGCACCAGTCCTCCAGGCTGCGTGCCGACACGGCGATGGCTTGCGCGGCCTGCTGCACGGCGGCTTGCGCATCGTCCGCGTTCAGGCCGGCCAGCGCGCGCTGCAGCACCGGCTTGTGCGCCTCGTGCAGCGGGCCGTCGTTCATGCGCACCAGTCGGCCGAACAGTTCGCCCGCCGGTGTGCCCGCAATGGCGCGCGGCACCGGCTCGGCGGGCGGGCGCACGCGCAAGGCCGGATGAACCAGTGCGGCCAGCACCGTGTCCGCGCGGCTGGCGATCCACAGCCGCAGCGCCGGGTCGAAGACGAGCGCCGGCCCGTCGCGCAGACGCGCATAGAAGGGATACGGATCAGGATGGGTGACGGCGGCAATCGCGTCGGCAGGTGCGTTCGGGTTCATGGGGCGCAGTGTGCGGCGCGCCATGCCGCAACACTTCGTTCGCGGCCGAAGCGTGCCATCCGCGGCCACCTATGATGGCCCGCATGACGACGACCGATGCAGACCTGCGCCTGGCCAGCCTGGCCGCAGCCATCGCCGAGCCCGCCCGCGCCCGCATGCTGTGCAGCCTGCTGGACGGCCATGCGCGCACGGCCACCGAGCTGGCGGCAGTGGCCGAAGTGGCCGCCTCCACCGCGAGCGTGCACCTGGCTCGGCTGTGCGAGCAGAAGCTGGTGGACGTTCTGTCGCAGGGCAGGCATCGCTACTTCAGGTTGGCCGGCCCCGAGGTGGCCGCCGTGCTGGAAGGCCTGCAGGTCCTGGCCGGGGCGCCGCAGGCCAGCTTTCAGCCGAGCACCCCGAGCCGCCTGCGCGCGGCGCGCACCTGCTACGACCACATGGCCGGCGCGGCCGGCGTCGCGCTGCATGACCATCTGCAGCGCCGGGGCTGGCTTTTGAGCAGCGATGGCTCCAGCTACGAGTTGACGGCCGACGGTGCGCGCAGCATGGAGGCGTGGGGCGTGGATGTTGCGGCCGCGCGCGCCCGCAAGCGCCGCTTCGCATGCGCCTGCCTGGACTGGAGCGAACGCCGGCCGCACCTGGGCGGCGCGCTGGGCGCTGCCTGGCTCGATCTCTCGCTGCGGCGCGGCTGGGTCAAGCCGGACCTGGACAGCCGGGCCCTCTCGCTCACGCCCAAGGCGCGGCGCGAGGCCCAGGCGTTGTTCGGCATTGCGTTGTCTTAGCCACCTGTAGAGAGTCAGAATTGCTGCGCGTCAGCTGTCGGCCCGACTGCAGCCGTTCCTCGGTCATGCCCCGCAAAGCGAACATTCGCATCGTTGAGCCCCGCAGAGTCACTGCAATCTGGACTTCGACAACTATGGAACTGAGTGGAAAAGGCATCATCCAAGGCGCTTTCTTCGCCGCTTGCGTAGCGCTATTCGCCCTGTTGTATTTGGGCGCTTGGTTCCTGCGGAAGGTCCTGCCCGACGAGCATCCGGCGAGAAGCAGGCTCTCGTCGGACGGGCTCATGCAGGTCGCCAAGGTTCTCGCCGCTCTGCTGATCGCCACATACTTTGCGGGAGCAATCATTCTGTATGGTTAGGCTGCACCCGGCCAGGAGCGGAATCTCACCAAGGTCCGCTTGGAGGTGGCCCACCGGATGACGGGGCGCTCAGTGGACTGCGCAGGGCACCGCCGCTCATCTGCGGCATGTGGATGTAGGTCAGTCAAACCGGCTGGGCTAACATTCGCAGAGAGTCCAAGGATTGTTCTTCTCTAGACGAAGAGCGCTGCCTGGAAAATCGCCCAGCTACCGCATACCCCGAAATGAGGTAATGCAGTTTGTTAAACAAGCGGACCTATGACAGGGATGCCCCCAAAAATGTTGGAGCTAGAAAAGCTTGGTGTCCAAGCAGACGACGCGGCGTTGCTAATGAAAGCGCTAGATGAAGGGGCAGTCAACCTGCTCACTGGCGCGGGAGCAAGTTGGGGCGCAAAGGGTGGCGACGGCGCAGAACTCGGTGGCGGAGCAGAAGTTGCTCGAGAGTTGAATCAAAAGTTCGGACTCGAAAACCAGGAACCCGACTGCTCCAACTTGCAGCTGGTCTACGGGGACATCGCGGCAATGCCATCAAACCTTGGAGTATTGGCCGAATTCCTAAAGGCTCGATTCGTCAAGTGCGGCGTGACGTGGCAGCGAGAACTCCTGACGCTCCCATGGAAGCGCATTTGGACGCTCAATATTGATGACGTCCTGCAACGCGCAGCTAAAGCTGGCGACAGGCGTGCTTTGAAGTCTTCATCTTGGGATGACCCGATCGCTGTTCGCCCTTTAGGGGGCACCGAGCTCCAAGTCGTGTACCTCCATGGACGCGCATCTCAGATCGACAAGACTCCGGCCAGGATTATCTTTTCATTGAAGGACTATGCCGCGCGGCAGGAGGTGGCGCCTGGATGGCACTCTGAGTTCAGGTCCGAGTTCATTCGAAAGCCGTTCATCGTGTGCGGGGCTCGCCTACGGGACGAGTTCGATCTGTCAACGGTTCTTGACATCGGAAACAGATCACGTGAACGCGGCGGATGTCCCTCATTCATTGTGCTGCGTGGATTCGCGCCAGGGGAAGAAGCGCGCTTCCGTCGCCAAGGACTCGTGCCGGTGGCGGCGACGGGCGATGTCTTCTTCCGGGCGCTTTCCAGCGATTTTGATACGTACTTAGCCGCGCAGCCCGCTCAAACGCCCTCTTTCCATGCCGCAACCACAGCGGTACGTAGCAGTTTCCGCCTCCTCTCTCCAGCAGTACCGCGCCCGCGTAGGATGCTGGACTTCTACTCGTCCGCAGAAGCTCAATGGCACCACATTGTTGATGGCCTCGACGCATTTTTCGACGCGGCAAAACGAGCATCGCAATGGCTGAACGACAAGGCCACAGATGCTCGCGTCACCTTGATCGGCGGCGGCCCAGTGTGTGGCAAGACTAGCTCGGCGCTTCGAATCGCGTTCGAGCTGCAGCAACAAGGGTATGAAGCATGGCTGTTTCGCAGCGAGGAGCGGTTTGACGAGGCCATGCTGTGCGAGTACCTGTCGACAAAGCGCCCAACGGTCCTGGTTTTTGACGACTGCGCGGACTTCTCGAACTCGCTCACCGTGTTGATCCAACTGGCGCGCGATCGTGGAATACCTCTGCGCGTGGTCGCTACCACCGAGTCCTGGCGGCTACGCGGCGTACACGCGGACCTGCTCGATGCTGAAGTCCGCGTGATCGAGTTGGAGCCCGTCCCTCGCAAGCACTTTGACGGCCTCTTCTTCAGTCGAAAGTCAAGAGGTCGCCTTGGACGCTGTACTGGCATGAAGGCGGAAGACGCGTGGAACGATTTCAAGGACCACTCTAATCGGCGCGCGCTCGAGTGGTTTGAGAGCTTAGAAGGTGCCCTGCCGTATCGCCAAGCTATTTCGGAGGTTCTGGCGGGCGCCAGCAATGGCACGGGGATTGGCCGACCCCTCATCCTGACGTGCGCTGCAACTCATAGGTTTGGCCTCTCTTTGCCTTTTCAGTTTGCCACTGCGCTAGCAGGGGGAGCCGAGCTTGAGGCAGTTCTTGAGCCTCCGAATCCCTATTCGGATCTCGCTTTCTTGGATGAGCACGGCCTTCGGCTCCGGAGTAAATCATTCGCTGCATACGTTTGGGGACTTGCCACCCAGAAGGAGAAGTACGACATCTCGCTTTACTTGGCGAAGCAACTCTCGCCATTGGTCGTACCAAAGGCGATCTCTCGACGTACCTACCCGTATCGCATCTTGCGCGAACTCATGGACTGTGATGTCGTAGCAAATGATTTTCCTCAGTCCGCCGACCGGTGGTATGCGGACTTGCTTCCGCTGATGAGTTGGAACTCGCGGTATTGGGAGCAGAGAGCGCTACTCGCCGCTCGACGAGAGCAGGATGACACTGCTTACTCGTATGCAAAGACGGCGGTTTCGATCCAAAACCGAGACGCCTTTCCGCACACTACTCTTGGAACAATTTGCATGCAGATCAGTGTTCGTCGTACCGACGACGTCGGCGTCGAACGCTTATGGGAAGGTATTCGTGAGCTTGAGACGTCGCGACAACTTGCACGTGAGCGAGGCAATGAATGGGAACACCCGTATGTAGCTTTCTTCACCTATGCCGTGCGAGCCTGCCGGGTTCACCCATCTCAATTCCATCGCATAGAAGATACGTGGAACGAATGGATGCGTGCAGCGGGTAGCACGCGGCTCTTCCGGTTCGATAGCCATGGGCAGCAGCAGTTGGAAGGCTTTCGCAGGCAATGGCTTAGACAAGCCGTCAAGTAGCGTTAGGCCGCAAGAAGGCACCAGTCAAACGATGCGGATCATAAGACTCCCGAGGAACTGGATAAGCACTTCGCGTTGTCATGGACTCACTTGTTCAAACCGGACAGCGCGGGCGCGGCATCGCACCGCTGTCTCCTGCACAGTTCGAACGTTGATCGTCTCCTAACGGGCGCCGAATCCGGCGCTGCGCACTTCCGCAATGGGCCCCGAAGCCGCTGTTCAGTCCCCAATCCCCACGCCGCATCCAGCCAAGGCCTGAGTGCCACTGCGCGCCGGCGCGCAGTGGCACTCAGGCCTTGGCCCGCGCGACACAAGCACGCAGTCCTGGTTCCGGGCGGCCCCGACATCACATTCAACCCAGGGCCCGACGCCGCTATTCAAGGTATCCAGGTGGCCGACGTTCACGCGGGATCAGGTCAACAACCTTGCCTGTCGACACCACCAGCGCGCTTGACCGTCATCCCCTCCTTCTGCAAAAGCGCGATCACCGTCTCGCGGTGATCGCCCTGGATCTCGATCACACCGTCCTTGGTGGTGCCGCCCGAGCCGCAGGCGGACTTGAGTCGCTTGCCGAGCAGCGCGAGCGCCGGGTCATCGAGCGCCACGCCCTTGACCACGGTGACGCCCTTGCCTTTGCGGCCCTTGGTGTCCAGCGAAACCCGCACAATCCCGTCCGTGGCGGGACGCACGGCCGCCTGTTGCTGCTGCTGCCGGCGGCAGATGCATGCCGCCACCGGCTGGCCGCAGCCGGGGCAGATCCGTCCGCTCTCGGTGGAATACACCAGGCGGGTTGCCGCATCTGATTTCTTCAAGTTCTTCATTTCATGTCATTTCCACAGCTTGGCCTGATCCCTGCCCTGGTCCACGCGGCCGGCGAGGTGGGCTATTTCTCGCCCACGCCCATCCAGCAGGCGGCCATTCCGGCGATCCTGCACGGCCAGGACGTGCTGGGCCTGGCCCAGACCGGTTCGGGCAAGACGGCTGCATTTTCCCTGCCGCTGCTGCAGCGCTGGGCCCAGGCACAGCGGCACCGCTCGCGCCGCACCGTCCACACGCTGGTGCTGGTGCCCACGCGCGAGCTTGCGGCGCAGGTCGGCGAAACACTGCGCCTGCTGGCCCTGCGCCTGCCTGAACGTCCCAAGATCGCGGTGCTGTTCGGCGGCGTCTCGATCAATCCGCAGATGATGGCGCTGCGCGGCGGCGCCGACGTGGTGGTGGCCACGCCCGGGCGCCTGCTCGACCTGCTGGACAACAATGCCTTGCGGCTCGATCACGCCCGCGCACTGGTGCTCGACGAGGCCGATCGTCTGCTGGACCTGGGGTTTGCACAGGAGATGCAGCGCGTCCTCGCGGCGATGCCGTCGGGGCGGCAGAACCTCTTTTTCTCGGCGACCTTTGAGCCGGCTGTCGAGGCACTGGCCGCGCAACTGCTGCGCGATCCGCTGCGCGTCGAAGTCGAGGCCGCGCCCGAGACCACGCCCGACATCGCACAGCGCGCGATCGAAGTCGATCCGGGCCGGCGCACCCAGCTGCTGAGCCATCTGCTGCATCAGGAGAAATGGCCGCGCGTGCTGGTCTTCGTTGCCACCAAGCATGCCGCCGAAGTGGTGGCGCACAAGCTGCGCAAGACCGGCATCGCGGCCGAGCCCTTCCACGGCATGCTGGGCCAGGGCAAGCGCAGCCAGGTGGTGGCGGACTTCAAGGCCAGGCGCCTGCAGGTGGTGGTGGCGACCGACCTGGCAGCGCGCGGCATCGACATTGCGCAGCTGCCGGTGGTGGTCAACTACGACTTGCCGCGCTCGGCCGGCGACTACGTGCACCGCATCGGCCGTACCGGGCGGGCAGGCGAAAGCGGCCTGGCGCTGAGCTTCATTCCGGCCGATGGCGAAGCGCATTTCCGCCTGATCGAGAAGCGCCAGGGCTTGCGGGTGCCGCGCGAGCGCATTCCCGGCTTCGAGCCCACCGTGCCTGCAGCCACGGCGGCTGTGCAGGTTCCGAGCGGCGGTGGCGTCAAGGGCAGGCGCCCGAGCAAGAAAGACAGGCTGCGCGCCGCCCTGTCGGTCGCCGCCGCTTCCGCAGACACGCCATGAGCCTGCGCTGGCTGGATTTCGACTACAGCGAAGGCGACGACGACGTGGGCGTGTTCGACGCCCTGGCCTCGGTGCTGCCCGAGCATGCGGATGCGGTGCGTGCCGAGATCGACGCGGTGCTGGCCTGGGCGCAGGCCGAAGGCGGCCGGCGCGCGCCGGTGGAGGAGGGCGGGGACTGGGATGCCGAGCTGCAGCAGAGCCAGGACGCCGGCCCGCCCGCGCGGCACGAGTTCGGCCTGACGATCAGCGGCACGGCTGCCTTTTGCGAGGCTTTTCGCAGCCGCTTCTCGGTTTGACTCCTCTCCCCGCTGGGGAGAGGTTGGGTGAGGAGCATGCGCCGCGCGTGCCCTCACCCCGGCCCTCTCCCAGGGGGAGAGGGAGGAAGAGATTACTGAAACGCCACTTCTGCAAAGCTGCGCAGCTTGCGGCTGTGCAGGCGGCTGGAGCCTTCGCGGCGCAGGATGTCGATGGCCGCCATGCCGATGCGCAGGTGCTGTTCGACCCGCTCGCGGTAGAAGTGGTTGGCCATGCCGGGCAGCTTGATGTCGCCGTGCAGCGGCTTGTCGCTCACGCACAGCAAGGTGCCGTAGGGCACGCGAAAGCGGAAGCCGTTGGCGGCGATGGTGGCGCTTTCCATGTCCAGCGCCACCGCGCGGCTCTGGCTGAAGCGACGTTGCGGCTGGTTGCCCGGCAGCAGCTCCCAGTTGCGGTTGTCGGTACTGGCCACCGTGCCGGTGCGCATGAGCTTCTTGAGCTCCGGCCCGCTTACCTGCGTGACCTGCTCCACCGCCTTTTCCAGCGCGAGCTGGATCTCGGACAGCGCCGGAATCGGCACCCACAGCGGCAGCTCCTCGTCCAGCACATGGTCCTCGCGCACATAGGCGTGGGCCAGCACGTAGTCGCCCAGCTGCTGGCTCGGCCGAAGGCCCGCGCAGTGGCCCAGCATCATCCAGGCGTGCGGGCGCAGCACCGCGATGTGGTCGGTGATGGTCTTGGCATTGGCCGGGCCCACGCCGATGTTGACCATGGTGATGCCGCTGTGGTCCTCGCGCACCAGGTGGTAGGCGGGCATCTGCGGCAGCCGCGGCGGCGGCGTGCCCTGCGTGCCGTCCAGCAGGGCGGCAAAGGCTTCGGAGCAGCTGCCGGGCGCCAGCCCGCGCCGGCGCGTGACCACGTTGCCGGGCTCGACGAAGGCGATGTACTCGCTGTTCGGGTCGGTCATGGCCTCGCGGCCCAGGCGCACGAACTCGTCGATGTAGAACTGGTAGTTGGTGAACAGCACGAAGTTCTGGCACCAGTCGGGCGCGGTGCCGGTGTAGTGCCGCAGCCGGTGCAGCGAGTAGTCCACGCGCGCCGCGGTGAACAGCGACAGCGGCTGCGCCTCGCCCGGCTTGGGCTCGTAGGTGCCGTTGGCAATGCCGTCGTCCATGGCGCCCAGGTCGGGCAGGTCGAACACGTCGCGCATCAGCGCGCGGCGCTCGGGGCTCATCGAGCCTTCGATGTGCTCGTTCTCGGCAAAGGAGAAATGGATGGGAATGGGCTGCGTGCTGGTGCCCACCTCCAGCTCCACGCCGTGGTTCTCCAGCAGCAGGCGGAACTGCTCGCGGTAGTAGCGGCGAAACAGGTCGGGGCGGGTGAGCGTGGTCTCGAAGCGGCCGGGCCCGGCCACGAAGCCGTACGACAGGCCGTTGACCGCCGTGCCGCGCGCGCTGGTGTGCGTGTGCACCCGCACGAAGGGGTAGCAGGCGCGCACCCGGCCCGGCATGTCTTCGCCGGCCACGAAGCCCTGCATGGCGTCGCGCAGGTGCTGCAGGCCGCTCTTGTAGATGCGCTCGACCTGTTCGAGGGCAGCGCCGGCATCGGTGAAGCGCTGCGGGGCAATGAATTCGGGCATGTGCGACATAGGCGTTCCATTGTGCAACGGCGCCGTGACATCCGGCGCATGCCGGCCGCCCTGGCGCTCAGCCCACGCTGGGCTCGCGCATGGTCACGAACTCTTCCGCGGACGTGGGGTGGATGCCGATGGTGCGGTCGAAGTGCGCCTTGGTCGCGCCCGCCTGCATGGCCACCGCAAAGCCCTGGACGATCTCGCCGGCCTCGGCGCCGACCATGTGCAGGCCCACCACGCGGTCGGTCGCATCGTCGACCAGCAGCTTCATGAAGGTACGCTCGCTGCGGCCCGACAGGGTGTGGCGCAGGCTCTTGAACTCGGTGGCGTACACCGTGATCTGTCCGTCGCCGAAGCGCTTGCGCGCCTGCGCCTCGGTGTAGCCGCAGGTGGCGATGTTGGGATGCGTGAAGACGGCGGTGGGCACGAAGTCGTAGTCGGGCGGCTGGCGCGGGCTGCCGCCCTTTCGCCTGGGGTCGGGGAACAGCTCGTCCACCACCACCATGGCCTCGGCCAGCGCCACCGGCGTGAGCTGCAGCCGGGTCGAGACATCGCCCAGCGCGTAGACGCCGGGCTGCGAGGTGCGGTAGCCCTCGTCGATCCGGATGGCGCCGCGCTCGTCCAGTTCGATGCCGGCTTCGGCCAGGCCCAGCCCCTCGGTGTTGGGAATGCGGCCGGTGGCGAACAGCACCGCATCGGCGCGCAGTTCCTGGCCGCGGTCGAGCACCACCGTCAGCTCGTTGTCGGTGCGCCGGATCGAACTCACCTGCACGTTGCAGCGGATGTCGATGCCGTTCTTGCCCATCTCGTCCGCGATGAAGTGGCGCAGGTCCTCGTCGAAGCCGGTGAGCACGTGGGCGCGGCGCAGCAGCTGCGTCACCTGGGCGCCCAGGCCCTTGAAGATGGAGGCGAACTCGCAGGCGATGTAGCCGCCGCCCACCACCACCAGCCGCTGCGGAAAGGGGTCGAGGTCGAACATCGCGTCCGACACCACCGCGAGGTCGCGGCCCGGAAAGTCGGGCACGAAGGGGCGCCCGCCCGTGGCGACGATGACGTGGCGCGCCGTATGGCGCTCGCCGTTGACCTCGATGGCGTGCGCGTCGCCCTCGGCAAAGCGCGCATGGCCGCGCAGCACCTGCACGCCCGGGCCGTTGAGCAGGTTGAGATAGACGCCGTTGAGCCGGTCGATCTCCTTGGCGCGCTGCGCCTTCAGGTGCTGCCAGTCGAACTGGGGGGCGGAGGGCAGGTGCCAGCCGTAGCCCTCGGCTTCCTCGAAGGACTCGGCATAGCCGGCCGCGTAGCTGTAGAGCTTCTTGGGAATGCAGCCCACGTTGACGCAGGTGCCGCCCAGCGCGCCGGACTCGGCCAGCGCCACCCTGGCGCCGCGCGCCGCC
>NZ_BCUU01000056.1 GCF_001591385.1 Variovorax soli NBRC 106424 | reverse complement strand
AGCAACCAGCAACCAGCAACCAGCAACCAGCAACCAGCAACCAGCAACCAGCAACCAGCAACCAGCAACCAGACATTCGCATATCCTCAGCAATCGGCACAACGGACGAAGTCTGGAATGCGTGACCGCTGAATTTGCTGGATTGAGCGTCTCGGGCCTGGATGCGCTGAGTGCCGAATTCGCTTTTCGTGGATGGTGATGGATGAGTAAAGAACGCTACCAAGAGGATCTTCCCGTCTCACTTGAGGACTTTCTTGCTTCTGGATGGAAACAGAAGCTAGACGCAACGCCCCGCGAAGGTTATTCGACGATGTGGCAGGCTCTCTCGGAGGCTGCACGCAACGAGATTGAGGAGGGTCGCGACAAACACGGAAAGGTGCTGTGGTTGCTTGCCGATGCCTGCTCGATGATGCTTTCTCCGTCGGGCAAGAACGAACCGTTTAAGCCCTTTGCCGTTTTCCATGATCGGCGGTCGGTCATTCCCGATGATCTGCCTGAAGCTGACATTCAATTCTTCGCTGAGATTGTCGACTCAGTCGACGACTACTGGCTAAAGGCGCGTCTTGCCGATCTGATTTGGTTGAAGGGTAAACCCCGCAATGCCTCGTTCGCTCTGAAGGCAGTCGACGCGTATCGATCCATTCCGCTCGATGTAAACACTTGGATTCACGGCGGACGAGACTGCTGGTCGCGAGCGATCAGTTTGGCCCAGATGCTCAAGAATGGTGCCGGCGACCGATTGGAGCAAATGGAGGGATCAATCGTAGACGCGTTCAACAACGCAACTTCGACCGACGGCTTTCTTGGACTCTGGTTGGCCGACCTTCTGAAATCAAATGGTCTGGCGCAAACCCTCCGAGCCGATATCGCAAAGAAACTGGAAGCGCTGGCCCTTGAGTTCGAGGACCAAAGCGACTTGCACAGGGCGCGAGCATATTTCGCTGCCGCTGCTCACTGGTACAAAGTCGTCCCCGATGAAGTCATGGCAGTCGAAATGACGGTGGCTGTTGCCGAAAGCTGGGTCAAGGAAGCCATTGCACGATCTGCGTCAGAAATCCCGAGCTACATGGTGGCTGCAAGTTTCTACGAAAACGCCATTCAGACCTATCGAACGATTCCGAGGGGCGAACGTGCCACGCACCGCGTCGATGAGCGAATCGCAGAGCTTCGAAACCATCTGAACGATTCTGGTGAGAGGTCGCTGGGAGAGATGGGGGTTATCCGTACACCCGGCGTTGACATCACGCAAATTGTCGAAAACGCGCGGCAATCTGTCACCGGAAAATCCGCTCAGGAGGCGCTACTTGCTTTTGCGAATCTGCATCGCGGAGCAAACGTAGAAGATATGCGCAAGAGTGCCTTAGAAAGGATGCGCCAACATCCCCTGCAATCCCTCTTTTCCGCGACGGTGATGAGTCGTGATGGCCGCGTCATCGCCAAGCGCCCCGCGATGAGTTTGGGCGGAGAGCCGACGGAAGACGACGAGATAGCCATCCGCGCCGGGATGATCCGCGACTACGGCATCTTGGTCAGCATCGTGGTTCAAGGTGACATCTGGCCCGCGCTGGAGGTTCTTCTATTGGAGCATCGGTTGCGTGAAGCTGATTTTGTTGACTTGGCCAACAATTCTCCCATCGTGCCCAAGGGTCGCGCCGGGCTTTTCGGAAAAGCGTTGTTCGCCGGGTATGAACGTGACTTCGTCACCGCGCTACATCTTCTGGTTCCTCAAATCGAGCATATGGTGCGGATGCATCTGAAACAAGCGGGCGCCACGACCACGAATCTCGACAAGGATGGTATCCAGAATGAAAACGGGATGAGCACGCTGATGGACTTGCCGGAAGCCGAACAGGTTTTTGGGAAGGATCTCGCTTTCGAGCTCAAGTCACTGTTCTGCGATGCGTTCGGGCCGAATTTGCGCAATGAACTGGCTCATGGGTTGCTCGATGAGGACGGATGCCATTCAACATTTGCGATCTATGCGTGGTGGCTGACATTGCGGCTTACCTTCAAAACGTGGTGGAACGCTGCGCGAAAAAGCAAAGCAGTGGAAGACGCCACTGGATGAGTCTCTTGCCAGGCATGGGAATAGCGCCGTTCATCCGGCCAAAATGTTTGGCTCCCAGCATCGGAGCAGGGACTGTGGACATCGCCTCTTGGCCAGATCTTTCATGGTCGGTGCGCTGTCCGCCGCACCGACAAGGGTTGCGCGTCTGATCGAGCAAGCCGGTTGGCTCGCAGTCGAGAGTTTTGCAAGGCCCGCCTTACTGGGCCGCTGTTGGGGCGCCGCCCTGTGGCTTTGTAGCCCTCTGCCCGCATTTGCAGGTCCCCCCGAGAGTCTCTCTGGTGAGACCGACGATGGTGACGTGCCGTTCGCCTCTAAAGGAGTGGCAGGCAGCGCGAATTCTGTTAACAGTAGTGCGTGTGCTTGGTAGGGCCGAAAAGCAACGCTTCAGCAGGGACAAGGCTATAGCCTCAGACTTTGTCGTGGGGCAACGCGCCAGGGCGAGCCTTGTTCCGCTCGTCGCGTAGCAACGTTTCCAACGTCGATCAGCGCGACTCCAGGCGCGTAACCCGCGCCTCCAGATCACGCAGGCGCTTGTCTGTGCTGTCCCGGCGGCTTGCCACCAGCGCGCAAATTTCGGCAATGGCGGCGCTGGTCTGCTCCATGCTTTCCATGCGGCGGTCGAGGTCCTGGAGGGCGCGGGAGAGTTCGTCGAGACCTTGGCCGAAGCCTTCGGCGCACCGGTCCAGCTTGGCGGCGATCTTGTCAACCTTCGTATGAATGACGTTGAGAATGCTCTCGTCGGTGCTCATGGGTTTCGATCCTCTCCTGGTCCTGCAACGCCGCAGTTCTTGACTGTAGCCGGGGTAATCGAATATCAACGCAAAAGAATAACTCCAGGAGGCATGATGCGACTCGTTGCCGTGGCGTTGCTAGTTGCTCTGGTCGGCTGCTCGACCACCAATTACCAAGTTTATGAAGGCCGCACGCCCCAAATCATAGAAGGTAGGGGCGGCACGAAGCAGGTGATTGATGGCTACGAGATTTGGGACAACGGCGATCCGCCGCGTCGCTATCAAGTGCTCGGTGTGGCAACTGTCGAGGACTTCGACAACGTATTTGGCAATCAGCGCATGCGCTCTGCCATTGCCGAGCAGATCAAGGCCGCGAAGGGCGATGCAGCCATCGTGCAGGATGGTTGGACCCAAGGCCAGAGCATCGGCAGCGGCGTTGCGTTCGCAGGCAACACAACTGCTTTTGGCACCACCCAGAGCAGCGGTCGCAAGCAAATCCGCTATCGGATCGTGAAGTACCTGGACAAGCCATGAAGCGATTGGCGCCGATTTTCGCCTTGCTGCTCGCCGGTTGCGCAGTGCCAACCACTGGTGTGACACCACTATCGGACGGTCTCTACAAGGTTGCACACCAGGGTAGTGGTGCATGGGTGACTACGGACTCACTCAAGGTCGAGGCCACGAAAGAAGCCGATGCCTACTGCAGCAAGGACAGCAAGAAGGTGCGCGTACTCGACGTGAAGCAAATTCCGGCACGGCCTTTCGGCGGCTGGCCCGAGGCTGAAGTGCTGTTCAAGTGCGAATGAGACCTTGCTGCGCGTCGATCAGCCAAGGCCGGGCTGCAGGCGCGCGCAGCGAACAAGGGCTCCCACTTTCGAGTGGGAGCCCCTTTTCTATTCCGGGTCCGGAAATCAGCGGGAAATGGCGGTGTTCGAGCGTGGCGTCGTGCAAGTTGCACACAGCCGTTGTGCGGCCGCAAGCGTAGATAAGGCCAGGGGCGCCGCCTAGACTGGCCGGGCACTGCAGCGCATTCGCACGGCGGCCGCCGCCACGGCGCGGCCGTCGATTCATCCCGGATCGACTTTCATTTCCCCATGCCCCGACTTCCCATGACCCGTTCGACCTTCCTGCACGCGCTGCTCGGCCTGGCCGGCACGACCGCGATGGTGGCTGCATCGCCCGCCTCCGCTGCCGCCACCACGCGAGCCGCTGCGGCATCCACGCCGACCATCCGCGCCATGTCCGGGGCGCCGCCCCTGGCTTCGCTCGCCCCGGCAAGCACCGCACTCCTGGTGATCGACTTCCAGGACGAGTACTTCGGCGGCCGCATGCCGATTCCGGACGGCATTTCGGCGCTGGCCCAAGCCCGGCGCCTGATCGCCTGGGCCGACAAGGCCGCGATGCCGGTCTACCAGGTGCAGCACGTCGCGCCGGAAGGCGCTGCGCTGTTCGCGCTGGGCGGCGATCGCGTGCGCTTCCATCCGGAGGCGGCGCCGCGCCCGCAAGACGTGGTGATCCAGAAGACCACGGTCAGCGTCTTCGCCAGCACCGACCTGCATGCACGCCTGCAGGCAGCCGGCGTGCGCACGCTGGTGATCTGCGGGCTGATGACCCATGCCTGCGTCGCCGGCGCCGCGCGCGACGCCGCACCGCTGGGCTACAACGTCGTGGTGGCCGAGGACGCCTGCGCCACGCGCGCCATCCGCCGTGCGGGCGGACAGGCGGTGGATGCCGATGCACTGCACCGCGCCGCACTGGCCGAGATCGAAGACACCTTCGGCGACGTGCTGTCCACGGCCTCGATCCTCGCGCTGCCGCTGCGCTAAGCTCGCGCGCTTCTTTTTGTTTGTTCACGCCCAGGGAGCAGGATGGACCAGCTGGCGGCCATGCGGACGTTCCGCCATATCGTCGAGGCGCGCGGCATCTCGGCCGCCGCGCAGCGCATGGACACCACGCACTCGACGGTGTCGCGGCAACTCAAGCAGCTGGAGCAGGCGCTCGGCGCGCGGCTGCTCCATCGCGACACGCACGGCCTGTCGCCCACCGCCGCCGGCGAGCGCTACTACGCGGCCTGTGTCGACATCCTCGAGCGCGTCGATGCGGCCGCCGATGTGCTGGCCGACGAGCAGCGCCAGCCCAGCGGGCGGCTGCGCGTGAGCCTGCCGCTGGCCATCGGCGTCCTCGAACTCGCCCAGTGGCTCCCATCGTTCCAGGCCCGCTACCCCCGCATCGACCTGGATCTGTCGTGCAGCGACCAGTTCGTCAACCTGGCGTCCGACGGCTTCGACGCCGCGCTTCGCATCGACGGGCCGCTTGCCGATGCGAGCATGGTGGCGCGCACGCTGGCCATCGCCGAGGTGGTGCTGGTGGCGGCACCGGCCTACCTGGCGCGCCATGGAGTTCCGCGGCAGCCGGACGAACTGGCCGGCCACGCGCTGCTGGCCTACGCCGGCACGGAGCCCTCGCCCGAATGGCTACTCAGCGCCAAGGACGGCACGGTGAGCCGCGTGCCGCTGCGCGCACCGCGCCTGCGCTCGGACGCCATCACATCGCTGCACGCAGCCGCGCTGGCCGGCCTGGGCATCGCCGCCTTCACCCGGCCGACGGTGCAGGCCGAGCTCGCGCGCGGACAGCTCGTCCATGTGCTGCCCAACCACGCGCTGCCGCCGCGGCGCTACTACGCGCTGCTGCCGTCGACCCGGCATCTGGCGCCCAAGGTGCAGGCCTTCGTGACCCACATGGCCGAGCACTACCGCAAGGCCTGAAGCCGCCGCATCGATCTCGTTGGCGGGCCACCCAGAAAAAAAGCCCCCGGCCTCGCGGCCAGGGGCTTCCTCTCATTTAGGCCACGGGCCCCGATTCAAATCAGTTGCCGTTCGGCAGCGGGATGTTGAAGCCTTCCTTCTCCAGCCGCTCCCGAACCGTGGCCAGGCGCTGGTACTGCGAGAGCGTGATGGGGCCTGAATAGCCTTCGCTCTGCACCTTGCGCGGCGGGTACTTGATGTAGGTCTTCATCTCGTCCTTCACGGCCTGGTTGATGTTCACCAGCGCCCAGGTGTGCTCCGTGTAGTTGTTCATGAAGGTGTCGTAGCGCTCCTGCGGGTCTTGCCACAGGTCGAACACCTGGGGCACGGTGGCCACGTACTTCTCGGGGCCCTTCCAGCCCTGGTTGGAATCCACCGCCAGGCCGCCGGTGGCCACGCCGCCGTCGCCGCGCAGGTTGAACACGCCCTTGAACTGGCCCACGCGCACCGCGCCGGGGGTGAGTTCGTTCTCGGTGAAGTAGAACCAGGCCTTGCGATCGGACTTGCCGGTGCCGAACAGCACGGGCGACATGTCGTAGCTGTCGAAGATGATCGGCTTGCCCTCGCGGTCCTTCTCCGGCAGCTTGGCGCCGCCCACCTTGGCGAAGGTGGCCATCAGGTCCAGGCCGCCCACGATGTCGAAGTTCCTGGTGCCGGCCTTGATCTTGCCGGGCATCCAGGCGATGGCCGGAACGCGCACACCGCCTTCGCGCACCGTGCCCTTGGTGCCGCGGAAGGGGGTGTAGCCGGCGTCGGGGTACACGTCCTGCCAGGCGCCGTTGTCGGTGGTGAAGATCACCAGCGTGTTCTTGTCCAGGCCCAGCGAACGCACCTTGTCCATGATGGCGCCGACGCGGGCGTCCATCTCGACGATCGAGTCCGCATACCTGGACTTGGCCGCCGACTTGCCCTTGAACTCGGGCGCCGGCATGTTCGGCTGGTGCACCTTCATGAAGTTGACGTTCATGAAGAAGGGCTTGTTGGCCTTGGAGGCCTGGTCCAGGTATTCGATGGCGGCCTTCTGCACGTAGCCGTCGAAGTACGGAATGCCCACCACGCCGTTGGGATACTCCGCCGACTTCTCGGTGGGCTTGTCCATGTACTGGCCGTTGATGGCAAAGTCTTCCTTCGGCTTCTCGCCCGCCTTGCCGGAGACCGAGCCGCGGGTCACCTTCTTGAACATGGCGCGCAGGTCGTCGCTCATTTCAGGGAACCAGGTCGGGTCGGCGTAGGTGTAGGCGTTCAGGTGGTACAGGCCCGCGTAGCGCATGTCGTCGTAACCCTGCGCATTGGGCAGTGCGTAGTCCGACTCGCCCAGGTGCCACTTGCCGGTGAAGAAGGTGTTGTAGCCGGAGGTCTTGAGCACCGAGGCCAGCGTCCATTCGGCCGCCGGCAATCCGCCGCCCTGCCCCTGGAACGACACCGTCGTCATGCCGCTGCGGTTGGGATTGCGCCCGGTCTGCATGGCGGCGCGTCCCGGCGTGCAGCTGGGTTGGGCATAGAAGGTGAAGAAGGTCATGCCTTCGGAGGACAGGCGGTCCAGATTGGGCGTGGCCGCCCCGCGGCCCTCGCCACCGCCGTAGGCGCCCAGGTCGCCATAGCCGACGTCGTCGCCGACGATGAGGATGATGTTGGGCTTGCTCTGGCTTTGCTGCTGCTGCTGCTGTTGCTGCTGCGCCGTGCCGGATATCGCCGCCGCGCCGGCAACCGCCGCAATCAATAGATGTGTGACTCTCACAGGTTTCTTCCTTCCTTCACTTGATTGACGAAAAACTCGCCGCAAAAAACTCGCGCCTCCCACGCACGCGTGGACGGAGCACAAGAAGCGCCCTCGATCGATTCAACTGAGCTGGCGAGCCGATGGCTGCACGAGAAAACGTTCGCGGTCCTTTCCGCGAATCCAATTGGGTGGCCGTCCATAGCCGGACCATGTACGTCCGGATTCGGGGTCCCTGTAGCGAACGAGATCGTCGATGCCGGGGCCCCGGCCCAGTCCATCGACCGATCCATGGTGCTCGGCCGACACCGTGCCGCGCCTCGAGCGCATAGGCCTTTTTTCTGACTTCTGACGGCCAGCACCGGCCCCTTCATTGAATGAAGCCATCTGTGTTGAAATCCCCCTGAGCGTGGCGCGAATGGTAGTTGGCACTGACAGTGGCAACTATCCAAAAAACGAAAAACAAGAATGAAAACGGGATGACCTCATCTGCTTACGAGCTTCACACGTACTCGGGCTTCGAACCCGCGCAGGCGTTCGACGTGGTCTATGGAGGACACTTCGAGCATCGGCTGCTGTCGGCCCGGCGGTCGACCATGGAGCACCAGCGCCTGGTCCTGGACCAGGTGCGCATCGAGACCGGCCGCTATGACTTTCCGGTGGTCGCGCAAGGCGTCATGCCCCGCGACTGCGTGTGCATCGGCATCCTCGGCGAAGGCGTCGGCGTCACCCGCTGCAACATCGAGTCCCTGGAGGAAGACGACATCCAGTTCTACTCGCCCGGCATGGAACTCATGTACCACTGCACGGGCCCATCGCGGTGGGTCAACGTCTCCGCGCCCGAAGCCGTCATGCAGGACATGGCGCAGGCGCGCTTCGGGCGGCCGCTGAATTTTTCGATGCGCGGCATGGTGTCCTTCCGGCTGCCGCCGGGCGGGCGCGCCCGGCTCTGGCAACTGGTGAATGACGCCCTCGGCCTGGCCAGGGCCCTGCAACCCGCGGGCGTGGCGCCGCCGCTCGCGCGCGAGATGCCGCGCGCGCTGATCTCGGCCATTGTCGACGCGCTGGGCAACGCCCAGTTGGTGGATCGGGGCGGCAAGTCTTCGACGGCGCGCCGGCACTACCACCTGATCCTCGCCTGCGAGCGGCTGGTGTTGGACAGCGGGCTCGCCAAGATCGACCTGGCGGCGCTCGCGCACCGAAGCGGCTACACCATGCGATCGCTGGAGCTGATCTTTCGCAATGGTGTGGGCATGACGCCCGGGCGCTGGTTCATGAACATCCGGTTGAACGGGGCCCTGCGCGAGCTGATCTCCCCCGCAGCCGACACCTCCATCACCGAAGTGGCAACGCGCTGGGGCTTTCGCCACCTGTCGCGTTTTGCCGACCAGTACCGGCGCGCGTTCGGCGAACTGCCGAGCCAGACGCTGGCGCGCGCCGTTGAGTCGCCCAAGCCTCGCTAGCCGGTCAACGTCCGGCTGCGCCGCACGCCGCCATCATTTGCCGGCCTTCATGCGCATCAGCAACTCCAGCAGCTTGCGCGCCCGGCCGGCATAGGGCGGCTGAAACAGCATCTGCACCGCAGAGAACGGCCCCTGTCGAAACACCGGCCGCAGCTTGGAAAAAGTCAGGAAGCCTTCGCGCGCGTGGTAGTGCCCCATGCCGCTGGGGCCCACACCGCCAAAGGGCAGGTCGTGCTGCGCCACATGCAGCAGCCCTTCGTTGACCGAGACGCCGCCCGACATCACGTGCGTGATGTAGTAGTCCTGCAGAGCCTTGTCGTTGGTGAAGGGATAGAGCGCCAGCGGCCGGTCCTGGCTGTTGATGTACAGAGCCACCTCTTCGCGGCTGCGGTAGGTGCGCACCGGCAGGATCGGGCCGAAGATCTCGCGCCGCGACAGCTCCATGTCGGGCGTGAGGTCGAACACCAGGTACGGCGCCATCTTGCGCCGCAGCGCGTCGGGCGCCTGATCCGGCGCCAGGTTGACCACCGTGGCACCCTTGGCCCGTGCATCGCCCAGGGCGGCCTGCAGGCGCTCGAAGGAGCGCTGATCGATGATCGCGGTGTAGTCGTCCGAATTCAGGTCGGGATAGCGCCGTGCCACGAGGCGGCTGCAGTGCTCGGCAAAGGCCTGGCGGCTGCCTTCGGGCAGGAAGACGTAGTCGATGTTCGTGCAGATCTGGCCCGCGTTGAACATCTTCACCCACATGATCCGCTCGGCCGCGGTCTCGATCGAAAAGTCCGGCCCCACGATGGCCGGCGACTTGCCGCCCAGTTCCAGCGTCACCGGCGTCAGGTTGCGCGCCGCATTGGCCATGACCGCGCGGCCGGTGCTGCCCGAGCCAGTGAACAGCAGGTGGTCGAAGGGCAGCGCAGAAAAGGCCGGCCCGCGGCCGCCGCCGTCGTCGAAGAAGCGAAGCTTGTCGTGCGGCAGGTAGCGCGGGCTGATCTCCATCAGCAGCGCGGCCAGGTGGCTGGAGTTTTCCGACATCTTCACCATGGCCCGGTTGCCCGCCGCGAAGATGGCGGCAAGAGGACAGAACGAGAGGTTGAGCGGGAAGTTCCACGGCACGATCACGCCCACCACGCCCAGCGGCTGCGGTATCACCCGGTTGGAGGCTCCCGGGTACATCAGCACGTCGATGTGCCGGCGCTGGGGCTTCATCCATTTCTTCACGTTGCGGGCGCTGTCCTTGATGGTTTCCAGCGCCACGAAGAATTCCGCGAACAGCGTCTCGAACGCCGAGCGGCTGCCGTAGTCGCGGCAGATGGCCTCCACCAGCTGTTCGCGGTTGTCCTTGAGCATGCGGGCCAGCGCGTTCAGGTCGGCCACGCGCTCCTGGTGGCTGGGCTGCGGCTGCGCCAGGCAGGCCGCGCGCTGGCGCTCGAGGCATTCCTGGAATTCGGCCGGAATCGCCGGCGCTTCAAGTTCTTGAATGCGTGCGTTCATGTCGGCTCCGCGGTCGTTGTTGCTGCTGCTGCTGCAATTGCGTCGGTGGGGCGGCGGTCGATCTTCTGGCTCAGCACCATCGAGGTCTGGGTCTGCCGCACACCGTCGATCTGGCCCAGCTGGTCGAGCAGCGCATCCAGCTCCTGCGGCGATGCGCAGCGCAGCTGCACCATGTAGTCGAACTCGCCGCTCACGGCCCAGGCGCCCTCCACCTCGGGCATGCGCTCCAGTGCCTTGATGACGGCACCGGCGCTGCGCGCCTGGACGCTCAGCCCGCAGAAGGCGCGCACCGCCGACTCTTCAAGCCGCCGCCCGAGGCGCACGCCGTAGCCCGCCACCACGCCTTCGCGCTCCAGCCGGGCGATGCGCGCCACCACCGTGGTGCGCGCCACCTTGAGCCGGCGCGCGAGCTCCGCGGTCGGCGCCCGCGCATCGGCCTGCAGCAGGGCCAGCAGTTGTCGGTCCAGGTCGTCGAGGCGCGCTTGCGAATGCTCCATGCGACGCATTGTGCAGGTTGACCAAGGCGTTCGTCATTCCGGCGAAGGCTCCCCCGGCTTCGGCGTTCTGTGCCCTTCTTTCTGCCGGCGATGGCGGCTAGATTTTGGGAACACACCCACATGCAGCGAAGGAGGACGCCATGGCCAAGACAACTCAACTGGACAGCGTGCTGATCCTGGGCGCCGGCAAGATCGGCACCACGGTCGCAGACATGCTGGCGCAGTACCACCCGCGCCTGCGGGTCACGCTGGCGGACCAGTCGCCGCCCTCCGCCGATGCCGCCGCCGACCGCCAGGTTCGCCGCATCGTGCTCGATGCCAGCCGCGCGGACGATCTTTGCGACGCCCTGTCCGCGCACGACGCCGCCATCAACTGCCTGCCCTTCTTCATGGCCCAGCCGGTGGCCGCCATGGCTGCCACCTGCGGCACGCACTACTTCGACCTGACCGAGGACGTGGCCGCCACCCACGCCATCCGCCAGATGGCCGCCAACGCCAGCGCGGTGCTGATGCCCCAGTGCGGCCTGGCACCCGGCGTGATCGGCATGCTGGGCTGGGAGCTGGCCGGGCGCTTCGACACGCTCTACGACCTGCGCCTGCGCGTGGGCGCCCTCACCCGCCATGCCACCAACAGCCTGCGCTACAACTTCACCTGGAGCATCGACGGCGTGATCAACGAGTACTGCAACCCGGCCGATGCCATCGTCAACGGCGAGCGCGTGAAGGTGCAGCCGCTGGAAGGGCACGAGACCTTCACGCTGGACGCCGAGGCCTTCGAGGCCTTCAACACCGCCGGCGGCCTGGGCACCCTGTGCGAAAGCCTGCAGGGCCGCGTGCGCAACCTCGACTACAAGTCCATCCGCTATCCGGGCCATCGCGAGGCCATGAACTTCCTGCTGCACGACCTGCGCCTCGTCGAGCGGCGCGACCTGCTGCGCCAGGTGCTGGAGCATGCGGTGCCGCACAGCCGCGACGACGTCGTGATCGTCTTCGCCGCCGCCAGCGGCCTGCGCGCGGGCCGCTTCGAACAGGAGAGCCGCCTCGCCCGCATCTACGGCGGCGAATTGCGCGGCAAGGCGCGAACCGCCATCGAGCTGTGCACCGCCGCCGGGGTGGTGGGCGTGCTCGAGCTGCTGCAACAGGGCAAGCTGCCGGCCCGGGGCTTCGTGCGGCAGGAGCAGGTGCCGCTGCGGGATTTCCTTGCCACACGGGTGGGGCACCATTACGCACACTTGGACGGACACGCACCCACCCCCGCCGAAAACGAAGCGGCACAGGCCTGACCGGAGCCCATGCATGACCAACGACGAACTCTCCCGACTCTTCCAGCGCACCGGCCTCGGCGATGGCCAGGACGGATCGCTGCAGGTGCGCTCGCCCATCGACGGCGCGCCGCTGGCGCGCCTGCCGGAACTGCCCGCATCGGCCATCGACGGCATGGTGGCGCGCTCCCGCGCCGCCTTCCTCGCATGGCGCCTGGTGCCGGCGCCCGTGCGCGGAGAACTCGTCAGGCTCTGGGGCGAGGAGTTGCGCGCGGCCAAGGCAGACATCGGCCGGATCGTTTCGCTGGAGGTGGGAAAGATCGCGCAGGAGGGCCTCGGCGAGGCGCAGGAATGCGTGGACATCTGCGACTTTGCGCTGGGCCTGTCGCGCCAGCTTTATGGCCGAACCATCGTATCCGAACGCCCGGGCCACCGCATGATGGAGCAGTACCACCCGCTGGGGCCGGTGGCCGTCATCACGGCCTTCAACTTCCCGAGCGCCGTGTTCGCCTGGAACGCGGCGCTGGCCCTGGTATGCGGTGATCCGGTGATCTTCAAGCCCTCGGAGAAGGCCCCGCTGTCGGGCCTGGCCACCTTCCGTGCGCTGGAGCGCGCCATCGAGCGCTTCGGCCACCGGGCGCCCCCGGGCCTGGCGCAGATTGCCGTCGGCCGCGCCGACCTGGCCGAGGCGCTGGTGGAGCATCCGGGCATCGCGCTGGTCTCGGCCACCGGCTCCACGCGCATGGGCCGCTCGGTGGGCCCCAAGGTGGCGCAGCGCTTCGGCCGGCGCATCCTGGAGCTGGGCGGCAACAACGCGATGATCGTGACGCCTGCGGCCGACCTGGACATGGCGCTGCGCGCCATCCTCTTCGGGGCGGTGGCCACCGCCGGCCAGCGCTGCACCACGCTGCGGCGGCTCATCGTGCACCGCAGCGTCAAGGCCCGGTTGCTGGAGCGCCTGGTCAAGACCTACGCCGGCCTTCGCATCGGCGATCCGCTGGCCGACGGCACGCTGGTGGGCCCGCTGATCGACGAAGCGGCGTTCCAGGCCATGCAGGCCGCGCTGGCCTCCGCGCAGGAACAAGGCGGCAGCCTGCTGGCGGGCGGGCAGCGCGTCCTGACCGAGCGCCATCCGCAAGCCTGGTACGTGCAGCCCGCCATCGTCGACATGCCGGCACAGACATCCGTGGTGCGGCACGAGACCTTCGCGCCGCTGCTGTATGTGCTGGGCTACGACACGCTCGAAGAAGCCATCGAGCTGCACAACGACGTGCCGCAGGGCCTGTCGTCCTGCATCTTCTCCAACGACATGCGCGAGGTGGAGCTGTTCCTCTCGGCGGCCGGCTCGGACTGCGGCATTGCCAACGTCAACATCGGCCCCAACGGCGCGGAGATCGGCGGCGCGTTCGGGGGCGAGAAGGAAACCGGCGGCGACCGCGAAAGCGGCTCCGACGCGTGGAAGCAGTACATGCGGCGCAGCACCAACACCATCAACTACTCGCACGAGCTGCCGCTGGCGCAGGGCATCCAGTTCGGCTGAGGCTCTCGGGGCCTTGCTATATCCGGAACAGTCCGCAAGTATGTCGGCCGGCCCGCGCACGGTGCGATGGGCCGGGCAACCAAGGGAGATGAATGTGGCAAATCAGAACGCCGACTACGGCATCGCCAACGAACTCGCGCCCGAGCTGGGCGTCACCCGCTGGGTCGATCCGTCCGGCCAGCCGCTGGACGGTTTCGATCTTTTGAGCGCGCCGGGTCGCTACAAGCTGCTGTTCTGCTTCCAGCACGCCTGCCCGGGCTGCCACAGCAGCGGCTTTCCGACGCTCCAGCGCATCGTCCAAGCACTGCATGGCACCGACGTGCTCAGCATCGCGGTGGTGCACACGGTGTTCGAGGACTTCGAGCACAACACCTTCGAGGCCATGCTGGAAGACCAGCGCCGCTACGCCCTGCCCGTTCCTTTCGGCCACGACGCGGGCCAGGACCAGTCCGGCTCCGAGCTGATGCGCCGCTTCGGCAACGGCGGCACGCCGTGGTTCATCCTCATCGACCCGAACGGCGTGGTGGTGTTCAACGACTTCCGCCTGGATGCGGACCGGCTCGTCACATTCCTGCGCAATGCCACCCGCGACCCGGCCCCAGCGGTGCCGCCGGGCACCTTCACCTGGCGCGATGTGCTCAAGCAGGTGCGGGACGGCAACCCACCGCCGCCCCGGCGCGTGGAACGTTCCGCGGCCGAATGGCGCGAGCGGCTCACGCCCGAGCAGTTCCGCGTGACGCGCGAGCGCGGCACCGAGCGCGCCCACAGCTCGGACATGTGCGGCCTGTTCGAGCCGGGCGAATACCAGTGCGTGTGCTGCGGCACGCCGCTGTTCGAGGCCTCGACCAAGTTCGGCAGCAAGAGCGGCTGGCCCAGCTTCACGCAGGCGGTCGCGCCCGGCGTGGTGGCGCACCTGGCGGACGACAGCCACGGCATGCGGCGCGTGGAAGTAGCCTGCAATGTGTGCGACGCGCACCCTGGGGCACGTGTTCCCCGACGGGCCCGAGCCCACTGGGCTGCGCTACTGCATCAACGGCGTGGCGCTGGAGAAGGCTGCAGCAGCTGCCTGAGGCACCACGGCCGGGCCGCCCCTAGCCGGCCCGCGCCTCGGTCGGCGTGACGTGCAGGTAGAGCGCCTGCCCGCCGCGCACGATGCGCAGCACGCACAGCTTGCCGATGCGCGACTCGTCCAGCAGCCGATGCAGGTCGTCCACGGTGCGCGCCGGCGCACCGTCGATGCCCACGATCAGGTCGTCACTCCTGAGTCCCGCCATGGCCGCCGGCGAGCCGGTCTGCACATCGGACACGCGCACGCAGCTTTCCTGCGCCTGCACATCCAGCACGCGTGCCGCGCGCCGCGACAGCGGCACCGTGGAGCCCGCCAGGCCGATGTAAGCCCGGCGCACCCGGCCGTGCGTGAACAGCTGCGTGAGCACCCATTGCGCCGAGTTCACCGCCACCGCGAAGCAGATGGCCTGCGCGCCCGGAATGATGGCCGTGTTCACGCCGATGACGCGCCCCCGGCTGTCGAGCAAGGGCCCGCCGGAGTTGCCGGGGTTGAGCGCCGCATCGGTCTGGATCACGTTGTCGATCATCCGGCCCGCCCTGGAACGCAGCGAACGGCCCAGCGCCGAGACGATGCCGCTGGTGACCGTGTGGTTGAAGCCCAGCGGATTGCCGATGGCGATGGCGATCTGCCCGACCCGCAGGCGCGATGAATCGCCCAGCGTGAGATGCGGCAGCGCCCGGCTCGCGCCGATGCGCAGCACGGCCAGGTCGGTGTCGGGGTCTTCGCCCAGCAGCTGCGCGTCGGATCGCGTGCCGTCGGGCCGCAGCACTTCGAGGCGTGCGGCGCCGTGCACCACGTGGCTGTTGGTCAGCAGGTAGCCATCGGGCGTGAAGAGAAAGCCCGAGCCGGTTCCGCTGTGGCCCTTGCCCGGGCCGGCATGCGCCGCGATGGCCACCACCGCGTCGCGCACGCGCTCCACAGTGCCGGCCACGGTTTCGGAATAGGCGTCCAGCAGGTCGGCATCGTTGCCGGAGGAACGCGACTCGATGAAGGATGGTCGATCGCCCATGCACGGATAGTTGGAGGCCGCCGTGCCAATTGCAAGGCTGCAGGGCTGTCGAGACTCAGGCCAGCAAACCGTCCACGATCAGCTGCCAGTGCTTCTCTTCCACCGGCGTGATCGACAGCCGGTTGCCACGGCGCAGCACGACCATGTCGGCCAGTTCGGGCGTGGCGCGCATCTCGGGCAGCGACAGCAGGCGCGTCTTGCGCACCGCCTGCACATCCACCAGCACCCAGCGCGGCTTGTCGGGCCGGGAGTCGGCGTCGTAATAAGGGGATGCCGGATCGAACTGCGTCGGATCGGGCCGCGCGCCCGAGGCCACCCGCGCCACGCCGACGATGCCGGGCTGCGGGCAGCTGGAGTGGTAGAAGAGCACGCCGTCGCCCACCTGCATCGACTTGGCCATGAAGTTGCGCGCCTGGAAGCCGCGCACGCCGGTCCACGGCACGGTGGCGTCGGGTGCGGCCAGGGCATCGTCGATGGAACAGTCGTCGGGCTCCGACTTCATCAACCAGTACTGGGTCATCGGCTGTCTCCAGGATGTGGGGCGGCAAGCGTAGCAAAACAAACAACGCGCAGCCGAGCGCCAGCGGCCCCTGCGGCTAGAATTTTGCCCTTCCCCATGCTTGCCACCACCGCCGCACGCCGCTCACGCCGCACGCTGCCACGCCATGCCGCGTGGCTGCTGTGGCTGGTCCTGCTGGTGTTGCCGCTGGCCCAAACCGCGGCGGCCTGCCACGTCTACTCGCACACCGGCGAGTTGGTGGCCGGCACGCTCGACTACAGCAAGAGCAAGCATTCGGCAGGCGCCTCGCATTGCGACCTGTGCCTGGCCGGCAGCGTTGTCCATGGTGGCGGCCTTCCGGCCGCAGAGCTGCTGCCCGCGCTGTCCCGTCTCCATCATGCGGCCCCTGCTGCCGCCTTCGTATCGCCCTGGACGCCGCCGATCGGGCTGGCCTACCAGGGCCGCGCGCCGCCCGTCGCCCTGACTTGAACGTTGTCATCTCGCGCCCGCGCCGCCTTTCTTTTTTGCGGCGCGCGGGCGTGCTTCCAGACGTGCTTGCCAGGAGCGATTTCCGTGCACAGAAAACTCATTCCCGTGGGGAGCCTTGCGCTCGCCCTTTCCCTGCCTGCCGGCGCACAGACCGCCGCGGCCTCATCCAATTCCGACATCGAGGCGCTGCGAAAAGAAATCGGCGCCATGCGTGCCGACTATGAATCAAAAATCCAGGCGCTTGAAAAGCGCGTGAAAGACGCCGAATCGGCCGCGGCCAAGGCCCAGTGGTCCGCACCGCCGGCCGCCAGCACGGCCGCTGCAGCCACCGCGGCAACCGCCGCATCGCCCGCGGCGCCCGTCGTTGCGGCTGCGGCCACCGCACCGGCACCATCGACAGCTGCCTCCGGCGCCAGCGCAGCCAACAGCTTCAATCCGGCCATCTCGATGATCCTGTCGGGCGGCTACATCAACACCTCGCAGGACCCCTCCAACTACGCCATCAGCGGGTTCGCCCGCCCGCCGGGCGCCGAGCAGGGCCCCGGCTCGCGCAGCTTCACCCTGGGCGAATCGGAGCTGACGTTCTCGGCCAACATCGACCCCTACTTCCGCGGCGCAGCCACGCTGGCCGTGACCCCGGAAAACGAAGTGGAGCTGGAGGAAGCCTTTGTCGAAACCACAGCGCTGGGCAACGGCCTCTCGCTCAAGGGCGGCCGCTTCTTCTCCAACATCGGCTACCTGAATCCGCAGCACGCCCATACCTGGGACTTCGTCGATGCGCCCCTGGCCTACCAGGCCATGCTGGGCACCCAGTACAGCAACGACGGCCTGCAGATGAAGTGGGTGGCGCCGCTGGACCAGTACCTGGAGTTCAACGCCGAGGTGGGCCGCGGTGCCAGCTTCCCGGGCAGCGAAAGCGGCAAGAACGGCAACGGCATGTACAGCCTGGGCGTACACACCGGCGGCGACATCGGCACCAGCAACAGCTGGCGCGCAGGCGTGTCGGTGCTGGGCACCAAGTCCAGCGCGCAGGAGCTGCTGATGAGTGACGGCGCCGGCGGCGAGTTCACCAACGCCTTCACCGGCAAATCGCGCGTGTACGTGCTCGACGGCGTCTGGAAGTGGGCGCCGGACGGCAATGCCAAGCGCACCAATTTCAAGCTGCAGGGCGAATACATGCGCGCCGAACGCGACGGCAGCATGGTGGTCGACAGCACGGGCGCCGCCGTACCCGGCGCCTACAGCGATGCGACGTCGGGCTGGTACCTGCAGGGCATCTACCAGTTCATGCCGCGCTGGCGCGCAGGCCTGCGCACCGAGCGCCTGGACGCGGGCACGCCCTACTTCGGCGGCGGCAGCGAACTGGTGGCCAACAGCGGCTATGCCCCGACCAAGAACTCGCTGCTGCTCGAATACGCGCCCAGCGAGTTCTCCCGCATCCGCCTGCAGTACGCGCGCGACCGCGCCCGCGAGGGCCAGCCGGACAACCAGATCTGGCTGCAGTACCAGATGAGCCTGGGCGCCCACGGCGCGCACGGCTTCTGACCGCGTCGATTCCAGGAAAGGAAAGAACCATGAAGCTTCATCGCTCAACCCTGGCGGCGCTGCTGCTGGCGCCCGTCGTCTCCCTTCTTGCCGCCGCGCCGGCCAGTGCCGCGCTGCGCGTGTTCGCCTGCGAGCCCGAATGGGGCGCGCTGGCACAGGAACTCGGCGGCAAGCTGGTCGACGTGTCGGTGGCCACCACCGCAATGCAGGACCCGCACCAGATCCAGGCCAAGCCCAGCCTCATCGCCCGCACCCGCAACGCCGACCTGGTGCTGTGCACCGGCGCCGAACTGGAGGTGGGCTGGCTGCCGCAGCTGCTGCAGCAGTCGGGCAACCCGAAGGTGCAGCCGGGCCAGCCGGGCAACTTCGCCGCGGCCGACACGGTGCCCAAGCTGGAGGTGCCCACGCAGCTCGACCGCGCACAAGGCGACGTGCATGCGGCCGGCAATCCGCACATCCAGACCGACCCGCGCAACATCGCCCGCGTGGCGGCCGCGCTGGGCCCGCGACTGGCGCAGCTCGACCCGGCCAATGCAGCGGAGTACGCGCGCCTGGAGGCTGACTTCGCCAAGCGCTGGCAGGAGGCCCTGGCGCGCTGGAATGCCAAGGCGGCGCCGCTCAAGGGCGTTGCCGTGGTCTCTCAGCACAAGGGCTTCGCCTACCTGTACGACTGGCTGGGCCTGAAGGAAGTGGCGGTGCTCGAACCCAAGCCCGGCATCGAGCCCACCGTGTCGCACCTGCAGGGCGTGCAGGCCGCGCTCAAGAGCAATCCGGCCAAGGTGGTGATCTACGCGGCCTACCAGGACCCGCGTCCCTCGGAGTGGCTCAGCAAGAACGCCGGGCTTCCGGCAGTGAAGCTGCCCTTTACCGTGGGCGGCAGCGATGCCGCCAAGGACCTGTTCGGCCTGTTCGACGACACGCTCGACCGTCTGCTGAGCGCTGCTAAACCATGAATTGGCACGCACTGGACATCGGCATCCTCGGCCCGGCGATGGTCGCCGGGCTGCTGGTTCTTGCCACGCACGTGCCGCTGGGCGCGCAGGTGCTGGAGCGTGGCATCGTCTTCATCGACCTGGCCATCGCGCAGATAGCGGGCCTGGGCGTGATTGCGGCCGATGCGCTGGGCGTGGAGCACGGCGGCGTGGCCGTGCAGATCGCAGCGGTGGCGGCGGCCCTGGCCGGCGCCTGGCTGCTGACCTGGACCGAGCGGCGCGCCGCGCAGCAGCAGGAGGCCCTCATCGGCGTGCTGTTCGTGCTGGCCGCCTGCGCGGGCATCCTCATGCTGGCGGGCAATCCGCATGGCGGCGAGCACCTGAAGGACCTGCTGGTCGGGCAGATCCTCTGGGTGGACGGCACGCACCTGGTCTGGCTGGCGGCGGTTTCGGCGGTGCTGCTGGTGGCCATGCGCCTGGGCTGGGCGGCGCGGCTCGGGCGCTTCGGCTTCTACGGCGTGTTCGCGATGGCCGTGACGGCCTCGGTGCAGCTGGTGGGCGTGTACCTGGTGTTCTCCAGCCTCATCATTCCCGCGCTGGCCACGCGCAGCCTGCCGGCGGGCATGCGGCGCAATGCCATCGCCTATGGCGTGGGCGCACTGGGCTATGCGATGGGGCTGGCGCTGTCGGCGCTGCTCGACCTGCCTTCGGGCGCGATGATCGTGTGGACGCTGGCGGCCGCTGGCGTGGCCACGGCCTGCCTGCTGCCCGGCCGACCGGCATCGCAAGCCGGCCACTGAAAGCGGCGCGGGATGCCGCGAGCGCGGCGGCATCCGACGCTGCGCTCGCGGTCTACTGCTGTGGCGTCATGGCGGTGATCACCGCCACGCTCATCGCCTCCACGCTGGTCTTGATGGACGGCTCCGGCACTGGCGCAAAGAAGGGCGAATGGTTGAAAGGCACGGGCTTGCCGCCCGGCTTGCCTGCCGCCTCCCAGTCCTTGGGCGAGACGGTGCCCACGAAGAACATCATGCCCGGCACGCCCGCGTTCAGGAACTCCGAGAAGTCCTCGCTGGCCGTGATGGGCGGCGACTCCGTGACGTTGCGATCACCCAGTGCCGCCTTGAGCGCCGCGGCGGTGCGCTTGACCACGGCCGCGTCGTTCACCACGGCGGCGCCACCGGCCTCCAGCGACACGGTCGGCTCGGGCGCACCGGCCATGGCGGCTGCCGCATTGGCCGTGCGCCGCACGCCGGCCAGCAGCTTCTCGCGCACCTCGGGCTTGTAGGAACGGATGGTGCCGCGCAGCACCACCGTGTCCGGAATGATGTTGCCGACGGTACCGCCCTGGATGGCGCCGACCGTGACCACGCCGAACTCGGCCGGGTCCTTCTCGCGGCTCACCACGGTCTGCACGTCGGTGATGAAGTGCGCGGCGATGGCGATGGGGTCGATGGTCTTGTCGGGCGCCGAGCCGTGGCCGCCGCGCCCCTTGAAGGTGATCTCCATGCCGTCGGAGTTGGAGGTGGTCGGGCCGGCGCGGTAGCCGACGGTGCCGTACGGCGCTGCCGAGCTGTGCAGCGCCAGTGCGTAGTCGGGCTTGCCGAAGCGCTTGAACAGGCCGTCGTTGATCATCGACTTGGCGCCGTTCACCGTTTCCTCGGCGGGCTGGGCGACGAACATCAGCGTGCCCTTCCACTGGTCCTTCATGGCCAGCAGGGTGCGCGCGGTGCCGACCCAGGAGGCCATGTGCACGTCATGCCCGCAGCTGTGGGCGACAAAGGTCTCGCGGCCGTTGAACTGGGCCTTGGCCTTGCTCGCATAGGGCAGGCCCGTCTTTTCTTCCATGGGCAGCGCGTCGAGCTCGGTACGCACCAGCACCGTGGGGCCGGCGCCGTTCCTGTAGATGGCCACCACGCCGGTGCCGCCCACCTTCTCGGTCACCTCGAAGCCCAGCTTGCGCATCTCCTCGGCCAGCTTGCCGGCGGTGCGCACCTCCTGGAAGCCGAGTTCGGGATGGGCGTGCAGGTCCTTGTAGAGCGTTTCGAGCGAGGGGTACATTCCGTCCACGATCGGCGACACCTGTGCATGCAAGGGCGAGGCAGCACCCTGGGCCGCGGCACCGGCCGAAACAGCAAGCACCGCACAGGCCACCGCGCAGCGGCGGAAGAAAAGCGAATCCAAAAGCATTCGAAAAGACCCTTCGTGTTGGTTGATTGGAGGGGGAAGCAAACTTAGCAGGCATTGCGCCCGGGACGCTGTCCCACGCGAGGCACCTGGATGCACGAGCGAGAATCGCGCCATGCATCGCGCCGTCCAAAGATCCACCCCGCCGCGCGCCGGCAACCTGCTGCCTGCGCTGGCCCTCGCCGCCATGCTTGCCGGCTGCGCCACGCCCCCTGCGCCGTCCTCGACGACCGCGCCCTCGACACCGCCCGTGCCCGCAGGGCAGCCAGCAACCGGCACGCCTTTGGCGCAAGACCCGCAGTTGCAGCAGCGCTTCGCGCAGTGGGTCGGCGGCTTCAAGGAATCGGCCCGCGCCGCGGGATTGAGCGAAGCCACCCTGCGCGCGCTCGACGACGTGCAATACCTGCCCCGCATGGTGGAGCTGGATCGCGCGCAGCCGGAGTTCACCCGCCCGCCCTGGCAGTACCTCGACAACGCGGTGTCCGCGCAGCGCGTGGCCCAGGGCCAGGAGAAGCTGCAGCAGTGGCGCGCGCCGCTGGAGGCGGCCGCAGCACGCTACGGCGTACCGCCGGAAATCGTGGTGGCCATCTGGGGCATGGAAAGCAACTACGGCGGCAACTACGGCAACACGCCCACGCTGAGTGCGCTGGCCACGCTGGGCTTCGACGGCCGCCGCGAGGCCTGGGCGCGCGGCGAACTGCTGGCGGCGCTTCGCATCATCCAGGCCGGCGACATCGACCCGGCCCACATGATCGGCTCCTGGGCCGGTGCCATGGGGCAGACGCAGTTCATGCCCTCGGCCTTCATGAACTTCGCGGTGGACGGGGACGGCGACGGCCGGCGCGACATCTGGGGCAGCATGCCCGATGTGATCGCGTCCACGGCCAACTACCTGGCACGCTCGGGCTGGCAGCCCGGCCAGCCCTGGGGGGCGGAAGTGCAGCTGCCGCAGGGTTTCGACTTTGCGCGCGCCGACCCGTCGGTGCGCCAGTCCGGCGCGCAGTGGGAGGCAGAAGGCATCCGCAGCATGGACGGCCGGCCCCTGCCCGCCCTGGCAGACGCCACGCTCTTCCTGCCCGCCGGCGCGCGCGGCCCCGCCTTCCTGCTGGGACCGAACTTCCGCACCATCTTGCGCTACAACAACTCGACCAACTATGCGCTGGCGGTGAGCCTGCTCGCACAGCGCGTGGCGGGCGGACCCGGGGTGCAGGCGCCCTGGCCGCGTGAGCTGGCCCCGCTGTCGCGCAGCCAGGTGCGCGAACTGCAGGAGGGCTTGAACGCCGCCGGCCTCGACGCGGGCACGCCCGACGGCGTGATGGGCCCGGCCACGCGTTCGGCCGTACGCCGACTGCAGCAGCGGCTGGGCCTGCCGGCCGACGGCTACCCGACGATGGAGCTGCTCGGCAGGCTGCCGGCGCCTTGATGCGGCCCTACTCCTTCACCGACCCAGTCAGGCCCGAGACGTAGTACTCCACGAAGAAGGAGTAGGCAAAAGCCACCGGCAGCGAGCCCAGCAGCGCGCCGGCCATGAGCGGGCCCCAGTGGTAGACGTCGCCTTCCACCAGTTCGGTGACCACGCCCACGGGCACCGTCTTGCTTTCCGAGGACGACACGAAGGTGAGCGCGTAGATGAACTCGTTCCACGACAGCGTGAAGGCGAAGATGCCCGCCGAGATGAGCCCCGGCACCGCCAGCGGCAGCACGATCTTCACCAGGATCTGCCAGCGCGTGGCGCCGTCGATGAGGGCGCACTCCTCCAGCTCGTACGGAATGGAGCGGAAGTAGCCCATCAGCAGCCAGGTGGAAAACGGAATGAGGAAGGTCGGATAGGTCAGGATCAGCGCCCAGCGGCTGTCGAACAGGCCGAGCTTGACCACGATGGCCGCCAGCGGAATGAACAGGATCGAGGGCGGCACCAGGTACGCCAGGAAAATGGCGCCGCCCGCCGGCTTCGAACCCTGGAAGCGCAGCCGTTCGATGGCATAGGCCGCCAGCACCGATGCGACCAGCGACAGCCCGGTGGCCACCACCGACACCACGATGGTGTTCCACAGCCACGACGGGTACTCGGTGCGAAACAGCAGCTTCTCGAAGTGCGCCAGCGTGGGGCCGGCGATCCAGAACGGGTTGCCATCGCGCGAGAGCAGTTCCACGTCGGGCTTGAAGGACGTGATGCCCATCCAGTAGAAGGGAAAGAGCAGCACGAAGACGAAACACAGCACCGGGATGTACACCGTCACCCAGCGCCTGGGCATGGACGTGAGGTAGTCCATGCCCTGCGCCACGTCCTTGTTCTTGCCGCCTTCACTCATTTACTTGTCCCCGCCTTGCTGCCAGGCCCGACGCTGCAGCCCGAAGTAGCTGAACATGATGGCCGCCAGGAGGAAGGGCACCATCAACGTGGCAATCGCCGCCCCCTCGGCCAGCGCGCCGCCCGAGATCGCGCGCTGGAAGGCCAGCGTGGCCATCAGGTGCGTGGCGTTCAGCGGGCCGCCGCGCGTGAGCACGTAGATCAGCTGGAAGTCGGTGAAGGTGAACAGCACCGAGAAGGTCATGACCACCGCGATGATGGGCGACAGCAGCGGCAGCGTGATGTGCCGGAACTGCTGCCACGGCGTCGCGCCATCGATGGCCGAGGCCTCGTAGTAGCTCGGCGAAATGGTCTGCAGCCCGGCCAGCAGCGAGATCGCCACGAAGGGGATGCCGCGCCATACGTTGGCGATGATGGTGGAGATGCGCGCATTCCACGGGTCGCCCAGGAAGTCGATGTACTTGTCCAGGATGCCCAGCTTCACCAGCACCCAGCTGATGATGGAGAACTGCGCGTCGAATATCCACCAGAACGCAATGGCCGACAGCGCCGTGGGCACGATCCAGGGCAGAAGCACCACCGCGCGGAAGAAGCTCTGGAACGGCAGGCGCTTGTTCAGCAGCAGCGCCAGCCACAGGCCCAGCGCGAACTTCAGCACGCTGGCCACCACCGTGTAGAAGATGGTGTTGAACAGCGCCAGGCGCGTCACGCTGTCGGTCACCAGGAAGCTGAAGTTCTCCAGCCCGATCCACTCGCCCGCCCGCCCGATCTTGGCGTCGGTAAAACCCAGCCAGGTGCCCAGGCCGAGCGGATAGGTCAGGAAGATGATCAGCAGCGCCGCCGCCGGGAACATGAAAGCCCAGCCCAGCGCGTTGCGGCTGTTCTGCCAGCGCTGCAACAGGCTCGTGCGCGGCGCCGCCGCTTGCGAGTGCGCCGCGGAACCGTCAGCCACGTTGTCGACAACAACCTTGCTCAAGCTCTACTCCTGCCCGGCAAAGCCAGGGCCGTTCGGGAACCGCCGCGGACCGGCTTTGCCGGGCCGCTGGCGGTGCCCCCTGGAAGGGGGTTGGCGGACCTGCGAAGCAGGGTAGCCTGAGGTCATACCTTGTAATACCGCTCGGCACGCTTCTGGGCGCGCTCCATCGCTTCCTTGGGCGTCTTCGAGCCGCTGATGGCCTCGGCCACCATGTTGGCCACGATGAAGTCCGCACCCGCGCCGGCGGATGCATAGCCCAGCCGCCCTTCGTAGCCGGTGGGCCGCATGTTCTTCACGCAGTCGCGGTACGGCGTGTGCTTGGGGTCGGACGTCCAGACCGAGCACGACTCGTAGGCGGCCAGCGGCTGCGCGATGTAGCCGCCCGCCCCGATCAGCCACGGGTCGAACTGCTCGCGCTCCATCATGAAGCGCAGGAACTCCTTGGCTGCATTCGGGTACTTGGTGTACTTGAAGATCATCTGGTTGAAGAACAGATGCGACTCCGTGGGTGTGCCCACCGGGCCGATCGGGAAGGTCGCATGGTTGATGTCGGCCGCCATCTCCTTGACCTTCGGGTCCTGCGAGTTCTTGGCCGCGTAGTAGATCGAGATGCCGTTGTTGGTCACCGCGATCTGGCCGTCGAGGAAGGCCTTGTTGTTGTTCGGGTCCAGCCACGAGAGCGTGCCGGGAATGAAGTTGGGATACAGCTCCTTGCCGTACTCCAGCGCCTTGAGCGTCTCGGGACTGTCGATGACCACCTTGTTGCTCTTGTCCACCAGCTTGCCGCCGTGCGACCACAGCAGCCAGTTGGTCCACAGGCTGTCGCCGGTGGCGTTGCCCAGCGCGTAGCCGCCGGGGGTTCCCTTCTCCTTCAATGCCTTGTGCAGCGCCAGGAAGCCGGCCGTGTCCTTCGGGAAGGCGTTGAAGCCGGCTGCCTTCACCATGCTTTCGCGGTAGACGATCATGGAGCCGGCGGCGCCCAGGCCCAGGCCGAGCCACTTCTTGCCATCGGGCCGCAGGTACTGCTGCACCGCCGGGTACCAGCCGCCGTACTTCTTGCCCAGGTACTCGGCCAGGTCGGTCACGTCCAGCAGCTTGTCGGGGTACAGGTTGGCATCGTCGTTGGTCGACAGGATGATGTCCGGCCCCGCGCCGGTATTGGCCGCCACCGCGGCCTTGGGTCGAACGTCTTCCCAGCCCTCGTTGTCCACCCGCACTTCCACGCCGGTGGCATCCTGGAACTTCTTGACATTGACCATGTAGGCGTCGATGTCGCCCTGCACGAACCGGCTCCACCGCAGCACGCGCAGCTTGGCCCCCTTCTCGGGCTTGAACGCGAGCGTGGACTGGCCATGCGCCGCCGTGGTGAAGATGGTGGTGCCCACCCCCAGCGATGCGGCGGCCGCCATGCCGGCCGAGCCTTCGAGGAACTTGCGGCGATTGAACTCGTTCATTCGTGTGTCTCCAGGTTGTTGGTTTCAGAAACGACGGAACAAAGACTTCAGGACACCAGCCTTTCGCCGGTGCCAGCATCGAAAAGGTGCGCGCGCTGCAGGTCGGGCCGCAGGTGGATGACGCTGCCGGGGGCGAAGTCGTAGCGTTCGCGGAACACCGCCGACAGCTCGGTGCCCTCGTGGCGGCAGGCCACGAAGGTGTCCATGCCGGTGGGTTCGAGCACCGCCACCTTCGCAGCGATGCCGCCGCCGGCGTCGCCCACCAGCGTGAGGTGCTCGGGCCGCGTGCCGTAGATCACCGGCTGGCCGTCCGTGCCGCCGGCATTCAGCGGGGCGTCCAGCTGCGTGCCGTCGGCCAGCTCCACCCGCGCGCCGCTGCCGTTGCGGCGCAGCGTGCCGGGCAGGAAGTTCATCGCCGGCGAGCCGATGAAGCCGGCCACGAACTGGTTGGCCGGATGGTCGTACAGGTCGAGCGGGCTGCCCGCCTGCTCGATGCGCCCGTCGCGCATCACCACGATCTTGTCGCCCATGGTCATGGCCTCGATCTGGTCGTGGGTGACGTAGATGGAGGTGGTCTTCAGCCGCTGGTGCAGCTCCTTGATCTCGCTGCGCATGGCCACGCGCAGCTTGGCGTCGAGGTTGGACAGGGGCTCGTCGAACAGGAACACCTGCGGGTCGCGCACGATGGCGCGTCCCATGGCCACCCGCTGGCGCTGGCCGCCCGACAGCTGCCGGGGGTAGCGCTCCAGCAGCGGCGACAGCGCCAGGATCTCCGCGGCCCGCTTCACCTTGGCGTCGATGGTGGCCTTGTCCGCCTTGGCCAGTGCCAGCGCGAAGGCCATGTTGTCGCGCACCGTCATGTGCGGGTAGAGCGCGTAGTTCTGGAACACCATGGCGATGTCCCGCTCCTTGGGCGGCAGGTCGTTGACCTTGCGCTCGCCGATGAGGATCTCGCCGCCGTTGATCTCCTCCAGCCCCGCGATCATGCGCAGCAGGGTGGACTTGCCGCAGCCCGAGGGGCCCACCAGCACGGTGAAGGAACCGTCGCGGATGTCGATGTCGACGCCATGCAGGATGGGGACGTCACCGAAGCGCTTCTTGACTGACCGGATCGTGACACTTGCCATGCAACGCAATCCCAGGGTTCTTCGCAGCGGCGCAGTATCGGCACTGCATCCGCGCCTTGCCATCAGGGCAAACCAATACGTGGCAACCCTGAGAAAATTTGTATGATGACCAGATAACTGTGTTGCACGCGTCCAAACTCCCCGCTTCCCCAGGCCGCCCGGCCGAACCCCTGCGCCAGCCGGCCGATCGCCTGTCGGACCGCCTGGCCGCGCGCCTGTCTGCGCTCATCGAATCGGGCAAGCTGGTCCCCGGCGACCGCCTGCCCACCGAGCAGCAGCTGGCCGACGCCCACGGCGTGTCGCGCACCGTGGTGCGCGAAGCGGTGCACCAGCTCAAGTCGCGCGCCCTGGTGGCGTCGCGCCAGGGCTCCGGCGTGTTCGTCGCGGCCCCGCCGACGCACCAGCCGCTGGCCTTCGACCCCAGCGTGCTCGAATCGGTGGATGCGGTGGTGCACGTGGTGGAAGTGCGGCGAGTGCTGGAAGGCGAGATCGCCGCCCTGGCCGCCGAACGCGCCACGCGCGCGCAGGTGGCCGCCATCCGGCGGGCGCTCAAGGCCATCGAGACGGCCGTGGCGCAAGGCGGCGACGGCGTGGCCGAAGACCTGGCCTTTCACCACGCCATCGGCGAGGCCACCGGCAACCCTCAATTCAAGCTGCTGCTGGGCTTCCTGGAGCAGTACCTGCGCGAAGCCATGCGCATCACCCGCGGCAACGAGGCGCGGCGGCAGGACTTCATGGAAGAGGTGCAGCACGAGCACCGCGCCATCGTCGAGGCCATTGCCGCGCACGACCCGGTGGCCGCGCGCCAGCATGCGCTGCGCCATCTGGCCCGGGGCCGCCAGCGCCTGGCCGAAGGCGGCGTGCTGCCCGAGGCACGGCACAGCAAGGCGAACAAGACCCTCAAGGAGAAACGATGAAACTGTTGATTACCGGAGGCGGCGGCTTCCTGGGGGCGCGATTGGCGCGCACCCTTCTGGCACGCGGCGAGCTGGCCGGCCAGCGCATCGAGCGCGTGGTGCTGACCGACATCGCACCGCCGCCCGCCGACCTGGCCGCCGATGCCCGCGTGGAGGCCCGTACTGGCCCCTTGCTCGCGCAGACCGAGGCGCTCAAGACCGAGGCCTTCGACGGCGTGTTCCACCTGGCCTCGGCCGTGTCCGGCGAATGCGAGGCCGACTTCCAGCTGGGCATGAGCTCCAACCTCGACAGCACGCGCGCCCTGCTCGATGCGCTGCGCCACCGCGTCGAGAAAGGCGGCGCGGCACCGACGCGGATGGTGTTCTCCAGCTCGGTGGCGGTGTTCGGCCCCGATCCGGGCGTACCCTTTCCGGGCATCGTGGCGGACGACACGCTGCCCACGCCGCAGACCTCCTACGGCACCCAGAAGCTCATCTGCGAGCACCTCATCGCCGACTACACGCGCAAGGGCTTCATCGACGGCCGCGCCGCACGGCTGATGACCGTCACGGTGCGCCCGGGCCGGCCGAACGGCGCCGCGTCTTCCTTCTTCAGCGGCATCATCCGCGAGCCCTTGGCGGGGGTCGAATCCATCTGCCCCGTCTCGCCCGAGGTGTCGCACCCCATGTCCTCGCCCAGCCACACGGTGGACGGCCTCATCGCCGTGTTCGAGGCCAGCCGCGAAGCCTTCGGCGGCCGCACGGCGCTCAATCTGCCGGGCCTGAACGTGCGCGTGGCCGAGATGCTCGATGCGCTGGAAGAAGTGGCCGGCCCCGCCGTGCGCGCCCGCGTGCGCTTCGAGCGCGACGAGCGCATTGCCGGCATCGTGGCCAACTGGCCCACCGGCTCCACGGCCGCGCGCGCTGCGCGCCTCGGGCTGCATCCGCACAAGAACTTCGCCGAAATCATCCGCCAGTACATTGACGACTGCCGCAAGGCACCCAACGCAGAACAAACCTCCTTGAAGGGACTCGCCTAAATGCCCACGCCCGAAAACCAAGCCGCACCCAAGAAGGCGCGCAAGAAGCACAACGCCATCAACAAGAAGCTCAAGCTGCGCTCGCAGGCCTGGTTCGACAATCCGTCGAATGCCGACATGACGGCGCTCTACATCGAGCGCACCATGAACTTCGGCCTGGGCCTGGAAGAGCTGCAGTCGGGCCGCCCGATCATCGGCATTGCGCAGACCGGCTCGGACATCGCACCCTGCAACCGCCACCACCTGGTGCTGGCCGAGCGCGTGCGCGAAGGCATTCGCGATGCGGGCGGCATCGCCTTCGAGTTCCCCATCCACCCGATCCAGGAAACCTGCAAGCGGCCCACCGCCTCGCTGGACCGCAACCTGCAATACCTCTCGCTGGTCGAAATCCTCTACGGCTACCCGATCGACGGCGTGGTGCTGACCACCGGCTGCGACAAGACCACGCCGGCGCAGATCATGGCGGCGGCCACGGTGGACATTCCGGCCATTGCGCTGAACAGCGGCCCCATGCTCAACGGCTGGCACGAAGGCCAGCGCACCGGCTCGGGCACCATCGTCTGGCGCGCGCGCGAGATGATGGCCGCCGGCGAGATCGGCTACGAGGGCTTCCTCAAGCTGGTGGCCTCGTCGGCGCCTTCCACCGGCCACTGCAACACCATGGGCACGGCCAGCACGATGAACTCGCTGGCCGAGGCGCTGGGCCTCACGCTGCCGGGCAGCGCCGCCATTCCGGCGCCCTACCGCGACCGGCAGGAGATGGCCTACATGACCGGCAAGCGCATCGTCGAGATGGTGCGTGAGGACCTCAAGCCTTCCAAGATCCTCACGCGCGAGGCCTTCGAGAACGCCATCGTCGTCAACTCGGCCATCGGCGGCTCGACCAACGCGCCCATCCACCTGAACGCCATTGCCAAGCACATCGGCGTGCCGCTTTCCAACGACGACTGGGAAAAGCACGGCTACAAGGTGCCGCTCTTGGTCAACCTGCAGCCGGCCGGCGAATACCTGGGCGAGGACTACTACCGCGCCGGCGGCCTGCCCGCGGTGGTGGCCGAGCTCATCGCCAAGGACAAGATCAAGCCGGCCCTCACCGTGAACGGCAAGACGCTGGTGGACAACTGCAAGGGCCGTTTCGCGAGCGACCGCAAGGTCATCTGGCCCTATGCCAAGCCGATGAAGAAGGACGCCGGCTTCCTGAACTTCAAGGGCAACCTGTTCGACTCGGCCATCATGAAGACCAGCGTGATCACGCCCGAGTTCCGCCAGCGCTACCTGGAGAACCCGGCCGACCCGATGGCCTTCGAGGGCCGCGCCGTGGTGTTCGACGGCCCCGAGGACTACCACGCGCGCATCGACGACCCCAAGCTCAAGATCGATGCGAACTGCGTGCTGTTCATGCGCGGCGTGGGCCCCATCGGCTACCCCGGCGCGGCCGAGGTGGTGAACATGCGCCCGCCGGCCTACCTGCTCAAGAAGGGCATCATGGCCCTGCCCTGCATCGGCGACGGCCGGCAGTCGGGCACCTCGGGCTCGCCGTCCATCCTCAACGCCTCGCCCGAAGCCGCCACCGGCGGCGGCCTGGCGCTGCTGCAGACCGGCGACCGCGTGCGCATCGACCTGAAGAAGCGCAGCGCCAACATGCTGGTGAGCGACGAAGAGCTCGCCAAGCGCCGCGCCAGGCTGGAAGCTGCCGGCGGCTACCGCTACCCGGCCAGCCAGACGCCGTGGCAGGAGATCCAGCGCGGCGTGGTGGGCGAGCTGAACGAAGGCATGGTGCTCAAGCCGGCCGTGAAGTACCAGCGCATCAACGAGACCATGGGCCTGCCGCGGGACAACCACTGAGGGCCTTTGCGCGACGACATGGCCGGCCCGCGCCCCACCACCATCGCCGAATACATCGATGCGGCACCGCCTGCGGGGCGGGCGCATCTGCGGCGGCTGCACGCCATCCTCGAAGAGGTGGCGCCGCACGCACAGCAAGCGATCAAGTGGGGCGCACCGTTCTTCATCGAGCCGCGCTTCCTGTTCTCGTTCAATGCCAACAAGGCGCACCTGAACTTCGCGCCTTCGCAGGCGGCGCTCGAGCATTTCCGCGACGAGCTGGCCGGGCACAAGACGACGCTGAACTACCTGCAGGTGGCCTACGACGAACCACTGCCGGCAGCGCTCATCCGCAAGATCGCGAAGTACCAGCTCAAGCGGGTGCGCGAGCGCCAGGACGACGCCTTCTGGTGAGCCGCCAAGGCGGGTAACAAGCGGTCGCAGCGGCCGGGCAGCCCGCAAACGCTGGCACCATTGCCGCACCGATGCCCATTGCCGCCACGACCACCCTTCTTTGCTTCGTCATTGCCGTCTCGGACGGCGACACCCTCAAGGCCCGCTGCCAGGATCCGCGCAACGGACCCGACACCACCCGCGTGGTTCGCCTGGCCAGCATCGATGCCCCCGAGCGCGACCAGCCCTACGGCTGGCGCTCGAAAAAGACGCTCGGCGAATTGACCCTGCGCAAGCCGGCACGCCTGGTGTGCCGCAAGAAAGACGACCGCTACGGCCGCTCGCTGTGCAATGCCTGGGTCACGCCCGCCACCTGTACGCGGTCCAGCTGCGAATTCACGCTGGACGCCGGCCTGGCCATGTTGACGCAGGGCCTGGCCTGGTGGGAGCCGCGCTTTGCGCGCGAGCAGACGGCGCAGCAGCGGGGCCAGTACGAGTTCGCGCAGGTCGAGGCCAAGGCCAGACGGGCCGGACTCTGGCGCGATGGCGGCCAGGCCGTGCCGCCGTGGGACTGGCGCCGCGACCACCCGGGCTGGTCGCATGCCGCCGGTGGTGCGCCAGCCGCAAGCAGCGCCAATCAGTGATGCAGGCCGCCGCGGTGGCTGTCGGTGAAGTCGGCGCGCGGGTCGACGAAGGCCGTGACCACCGGGACGCCGCCACCTTCCGCACGCTCGTCGGCGCGCCGCTGCAGCGCGGCAATGCCGGCCATCATGGCCGCCGAATAGCTGGGCAACGGCCCCTGCGCATAGTCGACCGCCTGCGGGTGGTGGTCAGGAGTTTCCTCCTTGAGCAACATCCAGTAGTAGTGGCCCGGGATGGGTTCGTCCACCATCAATTCAATGTTGTCGTGGCTCACGGCGCATTTCCTTTCGCTGACTCGGGCTCCCTTGCTCTTCCAGGACGATCAGGCGGCGCGCTTTTGAAATAGAAAGGCCTCAATTTCCGGCCGACGCATCACCCACGGGCCGATTGAACGGCGGCCTGAGCCGGCGCGGAAGCGAGCTATTTCACGAACCCGGGCTCGTTTTGACAATTAGAAACAGTCTGTGAGAAATGCACGCCCGACCGCAGCGCAGCTGTCGGGCACCAGGACGCAGATGCGATTTCAGTGCGCCGGCGGGGCTGCCGAAGCGCTGGGCCGCGCCAGCACCCGATCGATGCGTCGCCCGTCCAGTGCCAGCACCTCGAAGGTCCAGCCGGCACAGTCGACCTGGTCGCCCACGCGCGGCAGTTCGCCCGACACCAGCAGCAGCAGGCCTGCCAGCGTGTTGTAGCGGTCCTTGTCCTCGTCCGGCAGGCTGCGGATCGCCAGGCGCGCGCGCAGCTCGGAGACGGGCATGAGGCCGTCGAGCTCCCAGCCACCGTCGCCGCGCGGCGTGGCCCAGGCATCGTCCTTCTGGTCGGGCTGCAGTTCGCCGGTGATGGCTTCCAGCAGGTCGCGCGGCGTCATCAGGCCCTGCACCACGCCATATTCGTCCACCACGAACACCAGGCGGCCGGCGCGGGCGCGAAACTGCTCCAGCAGCTCCATGCCGGTGAGCGTTTCGGGCACGAAGGCGGCCGGCTGGGCAATCGACTCGATCCGCCCCGCATGGTCGCGGCCCCGCTGCAGCAGCTGCGCCACGCTCACCACGCCCACCACATCGTCCAGCGAGCCACGGCACACGGGGTACCAGGAATGCACCAGGTCCAGGGCGGCGCCCGAGGCCACGTGGTCCAGGCCCTGCGCCACAGTGAGCGAGGCGTCCATCCACTCGATGTCGGCGCGCGGGATCATGAGCGAGCTCAGGCGCCGGTCGTCCAGGTGGAACACGTTGCGCACCATCTGGTGCTCATGCTGCTCGATCACGCCGGCATCCACGCCCTCTTCCAGGCTGGCCGAAATTTCCTCCTCGGTGACAGAGCGGGCCGCGTTGGCATCGACACGGATCAGCTTGAGCAGCGCCGCCGTGGAGCCCGACAGCAGCAGCACGAAGGGCCGCGCGGCCTTGGCCAGCCAGCCCATGGGCCGCGCCACCCAGCGGGCCACCGGCTCGGGATAGAGCTGGCCGATGCGCTTGGGCACCAGCTCGCCCACCAGGATGGTGAAGAAGGTGATGCAGCCCACCACCACGGCCGTGGACAGCACGCTGGCCGCGCCCGCGCCCATGCCGCGGCGCTCCATCCACTCGGCCAGCGGGCCGGCGAAGGCGGCTTCGCCCACGATGCCGCTGAGCATGCCAATGGAAGTGATGCCGATCTGCACCGTGGAAAGAAAGCGCGTGGGGTCTTCCATCAGCGCCAGAGCCGCCTTGGCCCCCGCATCCCCCGTCTCCGCCAATGCGGCAAGCCGCGCACGGCGCGCAGTCGACAAGGCCATTTCGGACATGGCAAACAACGCATTGCACGTTGTCAGCACGGCCAGCAGGAACACATCCATGAATGAGGCAAGGGAGAATCGGGAACATGGCACTTTACTTGATGGGCGACGTCCAGGGCTGCGCAGCCCCGCTCGAGCGACTCCTGGACAAGATCGGCTTCTGCGCCAGCCGCGACCAATTGGTGGTGCTGGGCGACCTCGTCAACCGCGGCCCCGATTCGCTCGCGGTGCTGCGGCGGCTGCAGGCGCTGGGCGCCTCGGCGCAAAGCCTGCTGGGCAACCATGACCTGCACCTGTTGGGCGTGGCGCACGGCGACCGCAAGGCCGGGCGCCGCGACACGCTCTCTGCCCTGCTGGGCGCCCCCGACCGCGCGCAGCTGCTCGACTGGCTGCGCCACCAGCACATGGCCCTGCACCGCCGCGTCGGCGACGGCGACCTGCTGATGGTGCATGCCGGCGTGCTGCCCCAATGGAGCGTGGCCGACACCATGGCCCGTGCCGCCGAACTGCAGGCCGTGCTGCGCAGCCCCGACCCGGGCGATTTCCTGCGCGTGATGTACGGCAACGAGCCCGCGCGCTGGGACGACCGGCTGAGCGGCGAGGCACGCCTTCGCGTCATCGTCAATGCCCTCACCCGCCTGCGCTTTTGCAGCGCCGACGGGAGCATGGAGTTCGAAACGAAGGACGGTGCCGGCGACCCGCCGGCCGGCTACATGCCGTGGTTCGACGTGCCCGGGCGCAAGACGCAAGGCGCCACCGTCGCCTTCGGGCACTGGTCCACCCTGGGCTGGGTGTCGCGCCCTGACTTGATTTCCACCGACACCGGCTGCGTGTGGGGCGGCAAGCTCAGCGCGGTGCGCATCGGTGCCACGCTGGCCGAGCGCGAGCTGATCCAGGTGAAGTGCCCGCAGGCGCAGAAGCCGGGGTAGCCGGGCGCGCAGCGCGGCAGCGGGCTGCCGCGGCCGGGCTCAGTGGGTGGTGGTTTCGGGCGCGGCAGCCTTGAACAGCGCCGCCACCTTGCGCTTGGACTTGATGTTGGCCGACACGCCGCGCGCGGGCGTGCTCTTGACCGACGCCTCCCAGGCGGGGGCGGCATCGCGCTCGCCGGCCTCGTAGGGCTTGTCGAAGAAGGGGTCGCGCGGCG
>NZ_BCUU01000055.1 GCF_001591385.1 Variovorax soli NBRC 106424 | reverse complement strand
GGTTGCCGGCACCGGCTGCTTTTGACCGGTTGGGGGGCGCCAGCAGGCGAAAAAGAGGCTCGGCACCCGAAGGGGCTGCCGGGCCAGCAGATAAGCAATTCCTTTCCACGCAGCGGGGCGACCCTGGGAGTCTCGACCACGCCCACGGGGCTCCGTTCAGGCGGCCCCCTCAAGGGGTGTCAAGCATGCTTTGCCACTTCTAAGGTGGGGCTATGGGAGCAAAAACCTGTACCGGTGGCTACATGACCCCAAAAGCAAAAAGCTCGCTATCGAATCGATAGCGAGCTTTCCTTGCTTTACTTGGTGCCGGAGAGATGAATCGAACACCCGACCTTCTCATTACGAATGAGCTGCTCTACCGACTGAGCTACACCGGCTAAGCCATCGATTATAGCGCGGTGTGATAGCTCGTCACGCGCTCGACCTCATTTTTTGATCCCAGCACCACAGCCACGCGTTCATGCAGCTTGTTGGGCGCCAGGTCCAGGATGCGGTCGGTGCCATTGGTGGCGGCGCCGCCGGCCTGCTCCACGATCCAGCTCATGGGGTTGGCTTCGTACATCAGGCGCAGCTTGCCGGCCTTTTCGGGCTCGCGCTTGTCCCAGGGGTACATGAAGACGCCGCCGCGCATCAGGATGCGGTGCACGTCGGCCACCATGCTGGCGATCCAGCGCATGTTGAAGTCCTTGCCGCGCGGACCTTCCTTGCCGGCCAGGCATTCGCCGATGTAGCGCTGCACCGGTTCGGCCCAGTGGCGCTGGTTGCTCATGTTGATGGCGAATTCCTTGGTGTCGGCCGGAATCTGGATGTCTTCCTGCGTGAGGATGAACGATCCCTGCTCGCGGTCCAGCGTGAACATGGCCACGCCGTTGCCCACCGTGAGCACCAGCGTGGTCTGCGGGCCGTAGATGCAGTAGCCGGCCGCCACCTGCTTGTTGCCGGCCTGCAGGAAGTCGGATTCCTGCACGCCCTGGCCGTGGCCGTTCTCGGGCTTCTTGAGCACGCTGAAGATGGTGCCGATGCTCACGTTCACGTCGATGTTCGACGAGCCGTCGAGCGGATCGAACAGCAGCAGGTACTCGCCCTGCGGGTACCGGTTGGGCACCAGGTGGATGCTGTCCATTTCCTCGCTGGCCATAGCGGCCAGGTGGCCGCCCCATTCGTTGGCCTCGATCAGCACCTCGTTGGCGATGATGTCCAGCTTCTTCTGCACTTCGCCCTGCACGTTCTCGGATTCGGCCGAGCCCAGCACGCCGCCCAGCGCGCCCTTGTTGACGGCCTGGCTGATGCTCTTGCAGGCGCGGGCCACCACTTCGAGCAGAAGGCGCAGCTGCGAAGGAATCGATCCGTCGCTGCGCTGCTGCTCGACGAGGTATCGGGTGAGGGAGATTTTCTGCGCCATGGGCGTCAATCCTTGCTTGGTTTCTTTCAAATCGGGCGTCAGTTGCCCAGCGCGCGGGTCACCACTTCCTGGGTGTCCTTGCTCAGGTCTGGCTTGGCAGCCACGCGGGCAATGGCCTCGCGCGCCGCGCTGCGGTAGGGTTCGGCCAGCTTGCTCCAGCGGTCCAGGCCGCGCGCCAGGCGGGCCGCCACCTGCGGGTTGATGGCGTCCAGCTCCATCACGCGGTCGCTCCAGAACACGTAGCCGGCCGCGTCCGGGCGGTGGAAGGCGCCGGGGTTGCCGTTGCAGTAGTTGAAGATCACGCTGCGCGCGCGGTTGGGGTTCTTGATGGAGAAGTCCGGGTGCTTCATCAGCTGGCGCACCAGCGGCAGGATGTCGCCTCCGCGGTCCGGCGCGCCGGCCTGCAGGGCGAACCACTTGTCGATGACCAGCGCTTCGTCCTTGAAGATGGCGTGGAAGCTCGCCAGTGCCTGGGCGGCCAGCGCATGGCCCGACGACACCAGCGCCTGCAGGGCGTTGAAGCGGTCGGTCATGTTGCCGGCATCCTTGAAGCGCTGCAGGGTCTTGCCGGGCCACACGGTGTCGCCGGACTCGCGGGCGGCCAGGCACAGGTGGGACAGGGCCATGCCCGCCAGGGCGCGGCGGCCCGACGAAGTGGGGTCGGGCTGGTAGGCGCCGGTGTCCTTGTTCTCTTCGTAAGCCTGTTGCCATTCGGCCTGCAGGGCAGAGGCCATGCGCGCGCGCATGGCTTCGCGCACCGTGTGCACGCGCTGCGGATCGACCACGTCCAGCTGCTCGGCGATGTAGGTTTCCGAGGGCAGGGTGAGCACCAGTTCCTTGAAAGCAGCGTCCAGCTTCGGGTCGCGCAGCAGGCTGCGCATGGCGCCGATGTAGGCCTCGCTCAAGGCGCTGCCCGCGCCCTCAGCGGGCGGCGCCGTGATGGCGGCAATGGCGGCGCGCAGCGCCAGGCGCTGGCCGGCTTCCCAGCGGTTGAAGGGGTCGGCGTCGTGCGCCAGCAAGGCCAGCAGCTGCTCGTCGCTGTAGTCGTGGTCCAGGATCACCGGCGCGCTGAAGCCGCGCAGGATCGAAGGCACCGGCTCGGCGTCGATGTTGGAGAAGGTGAAGCTCTCGGCCGCCTGGGTCACGACCAACGTTTGCGTGGCCGCCAGCTCGCGGCCGTCGGCGCCGACCAGCCCCACGTTCACCGGAATGACGAAAGGCAGCTTTTCCGACTGGCCGGGGGTGGGGGCGCAGCTTTGTTCGAAGTGGAGGGTGTAGCTGCGCTCCTCGGCGTTGTAGCTGCCGCGCGCCGCCAGGCGCGGCGTGCCGGCCTGGCTGTACCAGCGCTTGAACTGCGGCAGCAGGCGGGCCAGGTCGGAGTCGGAGTTGGCGTCGGCAATGGCCTGGGCGAAGTCGTCGCAGGTCACGGCCTGGCCGTCGTGGCGCTCGAAGTACAACTTCATGCCGCGGGCAAAGCCCTCGCGCCCCACCAGCGTCTGCATCATGCGCACCACCTCGGCACCCTTTTCGTAGATGGTGACGGTGTAGAAGTTGCTGATCTCGATGTAGCTGTCGGGCCGCACCGGGTGCGCCATGGGGCCGGCGTCTTCCGGGAACTGCGCGGTGCGCAGCACGCGCACGTCCTCGATGCGCTTGACCGCGCGTGCCGACGCATCGGCGCACAGGTCCTGCGTGAACTCCTGGTCGCGGAAGACCGTCAGGCCCTCCTTCAGCGAAAGCTGGAACCAGTCGCGGCAGGTGACGCGGTCGCCGGTCCAGTTGTGGAAGTACTCGTGGCCCACCACGCTTTCGATGTTGCCGTAGTCGGCATCGGTGGCGGTGGCCTGGTTGGCCAGAACGTACTTGGTGTTGAAGATGTTCAGGCCCTTGTTCTCCATGGCGCCCATGTTGAAGTCGCTGGTGGCGACGATCATGAAGCGCTCCAGGTCCAGCGGCAGGCCGAAGCGAGCCTCGTCCCAGACGATGGAGCGCATCAGCGAGTTCATGGCGTGCTCGGTCTTGTCCAGGTCGCCGGGGCGCACGAACACCTGCAGCAGGTGGTCCTTGCCGCTGCGGGCCTGGATGCGCTGCTCGCGCGCCACCAGCTTGCCGGCCACCAGCGCGAACAGGTAGCTGGGCTTGCGGAACGGGTCAACCCACTTGGCGAAGTGACGGCCTTCGGGCAGCTCGCCTTGCTCCACCAGGTTGCCGTTGGACAGCAGCACCGGGTAGTCGGCCTTGCTGGCGCGGATGAGCACCGTGTAGCTGGCCATGACGTCCGGCCGGTCCAGGAAGTACGTGATGCGGCGGAAGCCCTCGGCCTCGCACTGGGTGAAGAAGGTGTCTTCACTCACGAACAGGCCCATCAGCTTGGTGTTCTTGGCCGGCTGGCAGGTGGTGAACACTTCCAGCTCGAAGTCGTCGGGGAGGTTGTCGAGCACCAGCTGCTCGCCTTCCATGCGGAAAGAGGCGCCCTGGCCGTTGACCAGCACGCGGGCCAGGTTGAGTTCGTCGCCGTCCAGGCGCAGCGGCTGGGCCGGCACATCGGCATTGCGGCGCAGGCGCATGCGGTTGAGCACGCGGGTCTTGGCCGGGTCCAGGTCGAACGTCAGCTCGACCGTGTCGATCCAGTAGGGCGGCGCCGTGTAGTCCTCGCGGCGGATGGCCACCGCCTGGCCCTGTGCATCATGCAGTTGCAACATCGAGTGTCTCCAGAAAATTCGTTGTGGCTAGTTCTTCGTAGTCGCGCACCGTCGCGATCACGTGCGCACCGGCGAGTTCGGCAGCGGAATGGGTGCTGCAGACAGCCACGGCCCGCATGCCGGCGCGGCGCGCGGCCTCGATGCCGAAGGGTGCGTCCTCGAACACGATGCAGCGCTCGGGCGCTACGCCGAGCCGGCGGGCCACTTCCAGGAAGATTGCCGGTGTGGGCTTGCCAGAAAGCCCTTCATCGCCGCCGACCATGACTGCGGGCGTCGGCTCCATTGCGAGCCTGGCCATGGCGAAGGCGATGTTGTGGCGGTCGCCCGCCGTGCCGACGCCGATGCGCAGGCCCCGTGCATGCGCGGCCCGCGCAAAGCTGCGAAAGCCTGCAACCTCCGCAAACACCGGGGCGAAGAGTTCGCGGTAGATGGACTCCTTCTCGGCGACCAGAACTTCGCACTCGGACTCGGCCAGCGGACTGGCGAACACCTCGCGCATGCACTCCACGCCGGTGCGGCCGGTGGTGCGCGCGAGGATTTCCTCGGCGGACATCGCCAGCCCGTGCCGGCGCGCGAACTCCACCCAGGACTTGGCGTGCCAGGGCATGGAGTCGATCATGGTGCCGTCCATGTCGAAGATCAGGGCCTGAACGGACTGCGGGGGCGTGCTCATGCGGTACTGTGCTCAAACGCCTTGCTTGAGCGAAGCCTCGATGAAGGCGTCGAGGTCGCCGTCCAGCACCTTCTGCGTGGCCGAGATTTCGACGTTGGTGCGCAGGTCCTTGATGCGGCTGTTGTCCAGCACGTAGCTGCGGATCTGGTGGCCCCAGCCCACATCGGTCTTGGTGTCTTCGAGCTTTTGCTGCTCTTCCATGCGCTTGCGCATCTCGTGGTCGTACAGGCGCGAGCGCAGGCGCCGCCAGGCGACGTCGCGGTTGCTGTGCTGGCTGCGGCTGTCCTGGCACTGCACCACGATGCCGGTGGGCATGTGCGTCAGGCGCACGGCCGAGTCGGTCTTGTTGATGTGCTGGCCGCCCGCGCCGCTGGCGCGGTAGGTGTCGGTGCGCACATCGGCCGGGTTGATCTCGATCTCGATGGAGTCGTCGATTTCCGGATAGACGAACACGCTGGCAAAGCTGGTGTGGCGCCCGCCCGACGAGTCGAAGGGCGACTTGCGCACCAGGCGGTGCACGCCGGTTTCGGTGCGCAGCAGGCCGTAGGCATATTCGCCCTCGATCTTGATCGTGGCGCTCTTGATGCCGGCCGTGTCGCCGGGCGTCTCGTCCTCGATCTGCGTCTTGAAGCCCTTGCGTTCCGCATAGCGCAGATACTGGCGCAGCAGCATGCTGGCCCAGTCGCAGGCCTCGGTGCCGCCAGCGCCGGCCTGGATGTCCAGGAAGGCGTTGGCCGGATCGGCCGGGTTGTTGAACATGCGGCGGAACTCGAGCTTCTCGACTTCCTCGGCGATGCGCGCGGCATCGTCCGCAATGGCCTGCAGGCCGGCGTAGTCCTCGTCGGCGCGGGACATCTCGTACAGCTCGGTGTTGTCCGACAGCTCGCTGCCGATGGTGTTCAGCACGAGCACGACGGAGTCGAGCGCCTTCTTTTCCTTGCCCAGCTCCTGGGCCTTCTTGGGGTCGTTCCAGACCGCCGGATCTTCTAGCGCAGCGTTGACCGTGCGCAGACGCTCTGCCTTGGCATCGGCGTCAAAGATACCTCCGGAGATCGACCGTCCGCTGGCTCAGGTCCGCCAGGGTTGCGCCGATCTGGTTGATTTGCTCTGCATCCATGTGAGTGTCCTGCCTGGTGTCTTGGAGAAACCTGACATTTTCGCACGGGGCAGGGCAGGCCGCTCGGGCGGCCCGAGGGGCGGCTCAGAAGCGGCGGTTGTACGAGAACATGAGGCCAGCGCCGCCCAGCAATTCGACCTGGACAGCGTCGGTGGACGTGAGGCGCCAGCCCAGCGCCGGCACGATGATCGGGGACCAGCCGTTGCTGTTGAGCGGCACCTTGTCTTCGTAGGGGGCGACGTAGCCGTACATGATGCCGGCCACCACCTTCAGGTAGAGGGCCGGCTGGTTGAACAGGTTGTTCCATATGTAGCCCACGTAGGCGGTGCCGGAATCCTGGCCGAACGAATTGCTGAAGTAGGCCGCGCCCCAAAGCCAGTTGTCGGCCCGGTGCCGCTCCAGGCCGATCAGCCAGGCGTATTTGTGCTCCGGGTCGTTGCTGAAGTGGTAGACGTAGGGTGAGACCATGAGCTCCCATCCGGCCTCGGTGGGAGTCGGGGGCGAGCTCGCTTGCTGTGCCGAAGCGGGTGCCGAAAGCATGGTTGCGCAAAGGCCCAAGAGCAGGCCAGCCGCGCGAAGGCGGTCAAGGATGGACTTCATTGTGGGAAAGGGTGCCCCCTGGTGTTGTTCTTCCCACGAATTGTGTCAGACGAACATTCAGTTTCTTTTCAGGAAACCCTCGATGAGTCGCGCGACCTCGTCGGGCCGGTCGTGATGCATCATGTGGCCCGCATCTTCCATGCGCGCGAACTCCAGCCGCGGCACCGCGCGCAGACGTGCGACGAAGTCGTCGTCGATGCCGCGCTTCTTCCAGGTCTGCAGCACGCCGTCTGCCGCTTGCACGGCCAGGACCGGGGCCGCGATGGCCTTGTTGAGCTCTAGCGCCTCGTCCACCCGGTACAGGTTGGCATTGACGATCTTGTGCGCCGCATCGCCCAGGATGCGCCAGGCGGGCGAGCCGTCGGCGCGGGTGGTGGGGGCTGCCCAGTGCGTTGCCAGCCAGTCGGCCTTGTCCTGCGGCAGGCGCGGGTTGGTGCGCATCAGCCGGCGCGCCACGCCGGCGGCTTCGGGGTAGGTCTGCAGGTCGAGCTCGCCGCGCTGGAGCGACTTGAGCTCGTCCATCCACTTGGCATAGCGGCCCGGTGCCTGCTCGGGCTGCGTGCGCGGCATGCCGAAGCCTTCCAGGTTGACCAGGCGCCGCACGCGCTGCGGCCTGGCGCCGGCATAGAACATCGAGATGTTGCCGCCCATGCTGTGGCCCACGATGTCGGCGGGGCGGTCTTGCAGGTAGTGGTCGAGCAGGCCGTCCAGGTCGGCCAGGTAGTCGGGGAACCAGAAGTTGTCGGCACCGCGCGAATCGGTCAGGCCGAAGCCGCGCCAGTCGGGTGCGATCACCGGGCGGTCGGTCGTCAGCGCATCGACCACGAACTGGAACGAGGCGCCGACGTCCATCCAGCCGTGCAGCATGACGATCGGGTCCTGCCCGCTGCCCAGGTCGCCCCAGATGCGGACATGGTGTTCGAGCCCCCGCAAGGGAATGAATTCGCTGTGGCTGAGGCGGCGTGGCTGGTACATGCGGGCAATCATAAGCAGCCCTGCGCGCCGGGTTGCGCCTTCCTAGAATCGCCGGTCATGACGACGAATTCCTTCAGTCCCAACGTTTCTCTCGGCCAGAGCGATCTGCGCGTCACCCCCATCTGCCTGGGCACCATGACCTTCGGCGAGCAGGTGAGCGAGCCCGTGGCCCATGCCGTTCTCGACCGGGCGCTCGAGCGCGGCATCAACTTCATCGACACCGCCGAGATGTACTCGGTGCCGGCGCGGCAAGAGACCTGCGGCGCCACCGAGACCATCATCGGCAACTGGTTCGCGAAGAACCCGGGCGCACGCGCCAAGGTGGTGCTGGCGACCAAGGTGGCCGGCCCTTCGCGCGGCATGCCCTGGGTGCGCGAAGGCAGCGGCATGACGGCCGCCGACATCGTGGCCTCGTGCAACGCCAGCCTCAAGCGCCTGCAGACGGACGTCATCGACCTCTACCAGATCCACTGGCCCGAGCGGCACGTGCCGTCCTTCGGCTCCATGGTCTACGACCCGAAGCAGGAGCGCTCGGTCACGCCGATCCTCGAGCAGCTCGAGGCCTTCGCTGGGCTGGTGAAGGCGGGCAAGGTGCGGCACATCGGCCTGTCGAACGAAACGCCTTATGGCGTGCACGAGTTCGTCCGCCTGGCCGAGCAGCACGGCCTGCCGCGCGTGGCCACGGTGCAGAACGCGTACTGCCTCATCAACCGCACGATCGAAAACGGCCTGGACGAGACCATGCACCGGCTGAACGTTTCGTCCATTCCCTATTCGCCGCTGGGCTTCGGCCTGTTGACGGGCAAGTACGACGCGGGCGGTACCGAAGGCCCGGATGCGCCCAAGGAAGGCCGCATCGCCCGCTACGAGTCGGTGCGCAGGCAGCGCTGGGGCCGTGCCGATGCGCTCAAGGCGGCGCGGCGCTACAACGCGCTGGCGCGTGAACATGGCCTGACGCCCGTGCAGATGGCGCTGGCCTTCTGCTACACCAATTGGCGCGTGGCCAGCACCATCATCGGCGTGACCAGCGTGGCGCAGCTCGACGAGGACCTCGACGCGTGGGGCACCGCCCTCTCGCCGGAGTTGATGGCCGAGATCGACAAGATCCGCTGGGAAATGCGCGACCCCGCGGTCTGATCGCGATGGGCAAGAAGGCGCACGTCTCGGAAACGCCGGCCACGCAGCTGCTGCGCCAGCACCAGGTCGAATTCACCGAGCATCCCTACGAATACCTCGAGCACGGCGGGGCGCAGCACAGCGCGCAGGTGCTGGGCTTCGACCCCTTCACGGTGGTCAAGACGCTGGTCATGCAGGACCAGGATGCCAAGCCGCTGATCGTGCTGATGCACGGCAACCGCACGGTGTCGACCAAGAACCTGGCGCGGCAGATCGGCGCGAAGTCGGTGGAGCCCTGCAAGCCCGAGGTGGCCAACCGGCACAGCGGCTACCTGGTGGGCGGCACCTCGCCCTTCGGCACGCGGCGCCAGATGCCGGTGTACATCGAGTCGAGCATCCTCGAGCTGCCGCGCATCGCCATCAACGGCGGGCGCCGCGGCTACCTGGTGGGCATCGACCCGCAGGTGTGCGTGCGCCTGCTCGGTGCCAAGCCCGTGCAGTGCGCGCTGGCAGAATAGCCGGCTTCTTTCCTGTCACCCGGCCCGGAGCGCGCCTTGAGCTTTCTTGCACCCTCGTCCCTGATCGCCATCGTGGCGTCCTACCTGCTGGGCTCGCTGTCCTTTGCGGTCATCGTGAGCAAGGCGCTGGGCATGGACGACCCCCGCAGCTACGGCAGCAAGAACCCGGGCGCCACCAATGTGCTGCGTTCGGGCCGCAAGGGCGCGGCGCTGGCCACGCTGCTGCTCGATGCCATCAAGGGCTGGCTGCCCGTGTTCCTGATCGTGCGCTATGGCCCGGCCCACGGCATGGGCCTGGACACTGCGGCGCTGGCGGGGCTGGCCGCATTCCTGGGGCACCTGTACCCGGTGTTCTTCCGCTTCCAGGGCGGCAAGGGCGTGGCGACGGCGGCCGGCGTGCTGCTGGGCATCGCGCCGCTGCTCGGCCTGGCCACGGGCGTCACCTGGCTCATCATCGCCATCTTCTTCCGCTATTCCTCGCTGGCTTCGCTGGTCGCGGCCTTCTTCGCGCCGGCCTACTATCTGCTGGGCGGCGGCATCGCCTGGCCGCTGGATGCGGTGGCACTCGTGGCCCTGGTGATCATGAGCCTGCTGCTGGTGTGGCGGCATCGCGAGAACATCCGCCGGCTGCTGTCCGGCACCGAATCCAAGCTGGGCGCCAAATCCAAGCCGGCGCCCGAGAACGCAAAAGGAAACTGATCATGGGAAGCCTCCAACGCTTTCATGTGGGCCCGCGCCTGTCCGAGACGGCGGTGCACAACGGCACCGTCTACCTGGCCGGCCAGGTGCCCGACGACCTCAGCAAGGACATCAAAGGCCAGACGGCTGAAGTGCTGGGCATGGTCGAGCGCTTGCTGAAAGAGGCGGGCAGCGACAAGTCGCGCATCCTCATGGCGCAGATCTTCCTGAAGGACATCAGCGAGATCGGTGCGATGAACGAGGTGTGGGACGCCTGGATTCCGGTCGGCAACACGCCGCCGCGCGCCACGGTGCAGGCGCTCATGGCCAAGGACGGCTATCGCATCGAGATCGTGGTGACCGCCGCCCAGCTGTAGCGGCCGCCTGGCGCTTTTCCTGCGCCGGCTTCAGTAGCGCTTTTGCAGCACCATCTGGTCGCCCTCGCGCTGCATCGAAAAGCGGTTGATGAAGCTGTTGCCCAGCAGCACGTAGGGCATGGGCTGCTCGGACACGAGAGCATCGACGTCGTAGACCTCGACGTCGCCCACGCGCACCGTGTTGAGCCTCACCCGAAAGGCCCGGCCCACGCCATTGGCGGTGTTGATCTGCACCGGACTCGACTTCTTGTAGTCGAGCCCGATGCGCAGCGCATCGGCCGCCGAGATGGACACCAGCGTGGCGCCGGTGTCGACCATGAAGTTGACCGAGCGGCCGTTGATGGCGCCCGCCGTCATGAAGTGGCCGCCGCTGCCGGCCGGCAGCACGATGCGCGAACCGTTGGCGCCGCCGCCACCGCCGCCGCCCACGCTCGCCGGCTGGTCCATGCGCAGGGTGGTGCGCTGGCCGCCCACCTCGACCACCGCCTGGTCGCCCTGCACCGACACCACCTTCACGCTGCCCAGCTTCTCGCCGGCCGCCACCGTGCGCGGCGCGGCGCCGTCCACAATGAGGATGGCGCGGTTGCCGATGGTGCCGGTGAGCATCACCGACTCGGCCCAGACCGACGAAGGCGCCAGGCCGGCTGCCATGGCCAGCGGGAGGAGGGTGGCCAGGAGCGGGCGTTGGGGGCGCATCGTGTCGGGTGGTATCGGCTTTTTTCAGTCGCGGAAGTTGTTGAAGGTCAGCGGCAGGTCGGCCACGTCCTTGCGGATGAGGGCCATGGCGGCCTGCAGGTCGTCCTTCTTGGCGCCGGTGATGCGCACCGCATCGCCCTGGATGGCGGCCTGCACCTTGAGCTTGCTGTCCTTGATGAGGCGGGTGATCTTCTTGGCCTGCTCGGCCTCGATGCCGCTCTTGACCTTGAACACCTGCTTGACCTTGTCGCCGCCGATCTTCTGTACCGCGCCCTTGTCCAGGAAGCGCACGTCCACGCTGCGCTTGGTGAGCTTGTTGCGCAGGATGTCCTCGATCTGCACAAGCTGGAAGTCCGCATCGCCGATGAGGGTGATTTCCTTGTCCTTGAGCTCGACCGCGGCGGCCGTGCCCTTGAAGTCGAAGCGTGTCGCAATCTCCTTGGAGGTGTTGTCGACGGCGTTCTTGACCTCGGGCAGGTTGGGTTCGCAGACGGTATCGAAAGACGGCATGGGAAGCTCTCCAGGGGCGCACGACTGTTGTTGAATGAGACAATTCTCCCATGATCGTGGAGCAAAACGTCCCGCTGCAACCCTACAACAGCTTCGGCATCGTGGCGCGTGCGCAGCAGCTGGTGCGCGTGCACACCCAGGCCGACGTGGCCGAGGTGCTGGCCGACCCGGCCTGGCGCGACGTGCCCAAGTTCGTGCTGGGCGGCGGCAGCAACATCGTGCTCACGGGCGACGTCAAGCCGCTGGTGCTGAAGGTGGAGATCAAAGGCCGGCGCCTGCTGCAAACCACCGAGCGCGCGTGGATCGTGGAGGTCGGCGCCGGCGAGGTCTGGCACGACACCGTGCAATGGATGCTGTCGCAGGGCCTGCCGGGCCTGGAGAACATGGCGCTCATTCCGGGTACCGTGGGCGGCTCGCCGGTGCAGAACATCGGTGCCTACGGCGTGGAACTGCAGGACCGCTTCGAGTCGCTGGACGGCATCGACCTGCAGACCGGCCAGCCATTCACGCTCGACGCGGCCCAGTGTGCATTCGGCTACCGCGATTCGGTGTTCAAGCACACCAGCACCGGCCCCAACGGACTGGGCCTGGCGGGCCGGGCCCTGATCACCCGCGTGCGCTTTCGGCTGCCGCGGCCCTGGAAGCCGGTGCTGGGCTACCTCGACCTGGAACGCAAGATGGCCGAGACGGGCAATGCCGCGCCCAGCCCGCAGGAGATCTTCGACTGGATCGTCGCCATTCGCCGCGCCAAGCTGCCCGATTGGCGGGTTCTCGGCAATGCCGGCAGTTTCTTCAAGAACCCGACAGTCACGCCCGAGCAGTGCGCCGACATCATCGCGCGCGACCCGAAGATCGTGCACTACCCCATGGACGACGGCAGCATCAAGCTGGCGGCCGGCTGGCTGATCGACGCCTGCGGCTGGAAGGGCAAGTCGGTGGGCAATGCCGGCGTGTACGAAAAGCAGGCACTGGTGCTGGTCAACCGCGGCGGCCACCAGAACCCGGTGACGGGCGGCGAGGTGATGACGCTGGCCAAGGCCATCCAGACCAGCGTGTACGAGCGCTTCGGCATCCGGCTGGAGCCGGAGCCGGTGGTGGTGTAGGCGCCAAATGAAAAAGCCACCCGGGGGTGGCTTTTTTCGTTGGTGCCGGCCGGATCAGCCAAAGTGGCAGATGTAGCTGTAGGGCTCGCCGGTGACGCGGATCTGGAAGCTCGAGTTTCCCGGCACGCTGAACTTTTCGCCCGCGCCCGCGCGCAGCCATTCGTTGCTGCCGGCCAGCTGGTATTCGCAGCTGCCCGCCGTGCCTTCCATGATCTCGGGGGCGCCGGTGTTGAAGGTGAGGGTGGAGGGCAGGATCACGCCCACCGACTTCTTCGTGCCGTCGGCCAGCACCAGGCTGTGGCTGACGCACTTGCCGTCGAAATACACATTGGCCTTGGTGGCCACGCTCACGTTGCTCAGGTTGGGGGTAGGGGTGCTCATGCCCGCAATTCTAGGGGCGCAGGTGGGCGCCGCTCAGCGCCAGCCGCGGCCGCCCCGGTAGGAGCTGTAGCCAAAGTTGAGCGAGACGCCCACGGGCGGGTAGGCGGCATAGGGATAGCCGTAGTAGCCGTAGGCGGGCGGGGCATAGACGGGCGCCGGGGCAGGGTAGACCACCGGCGGCGCCGCATAGACCGGGGCGGGCGCCACGGCGCCGCCGCTGTTGCCCGAAAGGACCACCCCCGGCTCGGGATTCACGTTGCGCCACGGCTCGGCATTGCCGTAGTTGGCCGGCGGGGCCTCGTCCTGATACGGCTGTGCGGGCTGGGCCGCCATCACGCCCATGGGCGAGAGCTGCAGCTGGATGTAGTCGCCGGGCGGCGCGTCGGTGCGGGTGGTGTACTGCCGGCCCGCATATTCGTAGGTGACGGAATAGCTGGTCAGGCCGTCCGGCGTGCGGATCGGCGTGCTGGAGATCACGCGGGCCTCTTCCACATGCTGCTGCGCGCCGGCTGCCGCGCTGCCGAACAGGGCCAGCGCACCCAGCAAGGCGGCGCCGAGCAGCGCAGTGGATGGAGAAAGCTTCTTGTCGGTCATTCGAATGTCCTTGTTCGGTTGGGCATCGGGCCTCCGGATGCGTCTTGGAGGCGGGGCGGCCCGGTGGGTTCAGTCCTTTACCTCGCCTTTGCAGCCGCCAGGCCTTCCCAGGCCTCGGGGTCGAAGCCGACGGTGGCGTCCTTGCGGCCGGGCCACTGGACGACCGGCCGCTTGATGAGGCTCGGGTACTCGATCAACGCGCGACGCGCCGAAGCGTTGTCAACCACCGACTCGCGTGTGGCGTCGTCCAGCCGCCGCCACATGGTGCCGCGCCGGTTGACCAGCGTCTCCCAGCCGGCCGAGGCCAGCCAGCGGTCCAGTTCCGCCTGCGGAACGCCTTGCTTCTTGAAATCGTGAAAGGTGTGGTCGATGCCGTGATCGGTGAGCCAGGCGCGGGCGCGCTTGACGGTGTCGCAATTGGTGATGCCGTAGACAGTGGTGCTCATGGCGATGAATCATGCCGTCGCCCGCCGTCGGCGACAATCGAAGGTTCCATGCAAACCTATATGAGCGCCGCACGGCCGCCCGAAGGCGCGAAAGCCCCCTCGGGGGGTGGCGAAGTACACAACGTGACAAGCCTGGGGGCAACTCTTCGCGATTGGCTCGCTCACGCCGAGCGGCAGCATCCCAAGAACATCGAGCTCGGCCTGGACCGCGTGCGCCAGGTGGCGCAGCGCCTGGGCCTGGCTTTTTCCTGTCCGGTGATCACCGTGGCCGGCACCAATGGCAAGGGCTCGACCTGCGCCATGCTCGAATCGATCCTGATGAACGCCGGCTACCGCACCGGCGTCTACAGCTCGCCGCACCTGGTGCATTTCGAGGAACGGCTGCGCCTGCAGGGCCAGCCGGTGCAGGAGCAGGTGCTCGTGCCGCATTTCGAAGCGGTGGAGGCTGCGCGCGGCGATGTGCCGCTGACCTACTTCGAGTTCACCACCCTGGCCATCCTGCACTGCATGGCGGCCCAGAAGCTCGACGCCGCCATCCTCGAAGTGGGGCTGGGCGGCCGGCTGGACGCGGTGAACATCGTCGATGCCGACTGCGCCGTCATCACCAGCATCGACCTGGACCACATGGACTTCCTCGGCCCGGACCGCGAATCGATCGGCTATGAGAAGGCCGGCATCATGCGCACCGGACGCCCGGTCATCGTGAGCGACCCGGTGCCGCCGGCCAGCGTGCTGGCCCGGGCCAAGGAAATCGGTGCCGAGCTCTGGCAGTTCGGGCATGACTTCAATGTGGCGGGCGACAAGCAGCAATGGGGCTGGGCAGGGCGCGGTCGGCGCTACAGCGGCCTGGCCTATCCGGCGCTGCGCGGCGCCAACCAATTGATCAACGCGGCCGGCGTGCTGGCGGCGCTCGAAGCTTTGCGGCAGAAGTTGCCCATCACCGCGCAGGCGGTGCGCGTGGGCCTGGCCATGGTCGAGCTGCCGGGGCGCTTCCAGATCGTGCCCGGCCAGCCGACGCTGGTGCTGGACGTGGCGCACAACGCCCACGCGGTGGCGGCGCTGGCGGAAAACCTCGACGCGATGGGCTTCTATCCCAACACGCATGGCGTTTTCGGCGTGATGGCCGACAAGGACCTCGCGCCGATCCTCTCGCGCATCGGCCCGCTGATCGACCGCTGGTACTTCTGCGACCTGCCCACGCCGCGCGCGGCCAGCGCCGCCGACCTGGCGGCCCGCTGGCGCGCGCAGAACACCCGCTCGGACGCCACCGAAAGTACCCACTCGTCGCCCCAGGCCGCATTGGACGCCGCAGTCGCCGCCGCAGGCCCCGCTGATAGAATCGTGGTCTTCGGATCGTTCTTCACGGTGGGCGGTGTGCTGGAGCACGGAACGCCCCGTCTGCAAGCAAAGCACCTGCTGCCGGACGCCTGACCCGTAGAGCCGGGCCGATATGCCAGGGGCCCCAAGGCGTCGCTTTGTGGCCCCTTGAGTTTTGGCCTTCGGCTCCACATCTCGCTACCTTCAGGATCGACGTTCAAGATGGCGTTTTTCAAGTTCCGCACGGCAGGCCAACAGGGCAACGAAACACGCAGCGCCGCAGCGGCAGCAGCCCCGGCGGAAAGCGTGGAGTCGATGCGCCGCCGCGCGCGCCATCGCCTGGTTGGTGCCGCCGTGCTGGTGCTGATCGGGGTGGTGGGCTTTCCGCTGCTGTTCGACACCCAGCCTCGCCCGGTGCCCGGCGACATTCCCATCGAGATTCCGGACCGCAACAAGAGCAAGCCGCTCTCGGTGCCCGTGGCGCCAGCGCCCGAGGCCAAGCCCGAAGCTGCTGCCAAGCCCGAACGCAGCAGCCGCGTGGCGGATTCCTCCGCCGACCACGTGATCACCGAGCGCGCCGACGGCACCGAGATCGCCGCCCAGGCCCCCGTCAGCCCACCCCCGAAAGCCGAGCCCAAGCCCGAGCCCAAGGCTGAATCGAAGCCTGAGCCCAAGCCCGAACCCAAGGCAGAGGCCAAGCCGGAACGCAAGCCCGAGCCGAAGGCCGAAGCCAAGCCCGAACCCAAGGCACCGGCCAAGGCCGGCACCAGCGATGACGCCGCGCGCGCCCGTGCGCTGCTCGAAGGCGGCAGCGCCACGCAGCCGGCCGCGGCCGAGAGCGGCAGCCGCTTCGTGGTGCAGGTGGGCGCATTCGCCGACGCAGGCAAGGCGCGCGAAGTGCGCCAGAAGCTGGAAAAGGCGGGCCTGAAGACCTATACCAACGTGGCCAAGACATCGGACGGCGAGCGCACCCGCGTGCGGGTGGGCCCCTTCGCTTCGCGCGCCGATGCCGACAAGGCCGCGGGCAAGGTCAAGGAACTGGCGCTGCCCGCCGCCGTGCTGACGCTGTAGCGGGTGCCCAGGTCGTGGCCCCGCTGGATTGGATTGCTGTTGCCGTGCTCGGGGTTTCGATGCTCATCGGTATCTGGCGCGGCCTGTTGTTCGAGGTGATCACGCTCATGGGCTGGGTGGCGGCATTCGCGCTGGCGCAGTGGTTTGCGACTCCGGTGGCCGCCTGGCTGCCGGCGGGCGAGCCCGATGCCGCCTGGCGCTATCCGGCGGCTTTTGTCCTGATCTTCATCGCGGTGGCATTCGGTGTGGGCCTGTTGGCCAGCCTGATCCGCACCCTGGTCAAGGCCGCGGGCCTGCGGCCGGTGGATCGCACGCTGGGCGCCGTGTTCGGCCTGGCCCGCGGCGCGCTGACCCTGCTGGTGGCGGCCGTGGTGGTCCATCTCTTTTCGATGAACGAGAACGAATGGTGGCGCGGCTCCTACAGCGCCGCCTTCACAGAAATGACATTGCACAGCGCCAAGCCCGCGCTGCCCGAGAAACTGGCAAGCTTCTTGCCCTAAAGGAAAGTCCCATGTGTGGAATCGTCGGTGTTGTCAGCAACGCCCCAGTGAATCAACTGCTCTATGACGCGCTGCTGCTTCTGCAGCACCGCGGGCAGGATGCCGCCGGCATCGTCACCCTGCTGGAGCGCAAGTTTTTCATGCACAAGGCCAAGGGCATGGTGCGTGACGTGTTTCGCACGCGCAACATGCGGGCGCTGCCGGGGAACGTCGGCCTGGGCCAGGTGCGCTACCCCACGGCCGGCAATGCCTACAGCGAGGAAGAGGCCCAGCCGTTCTATGTGAACGCGCCCTTCGGCCTGGTGCTGGTGCACAACGGCAACCTGACCAACGCGCATGCGCTGCGCGCCGAGCTGTTCTCCACCGACCACCGCCACACCAACACCGAGAGCGACTCCGAAGTGCTGCTCAACGTGCTGGCGCACGAGCTGGAGCGCTCCACGCGCGGCGTGCCCCTGCATCCCAACGAAGTCTTCGAAGCCGTGCGCGCGGTGCACAAGCGCATTCGCGGCTCCTACGCGGTCATCTCGCTCATCGCGGGCCATGGCCTGCTGGCCTTCCGCGACCCGTACGGCATCCGCCCGCTGTGCATGGGCCGCAGCAGCGACGGCACCGTGATGCTGGCCAGCGAGTCGGTGGCGCTGGAAGGCTCGGGCTTTGTCTTCGAGCGCAACATCGAGCCGGGCGAGGCCGTGTTCATTGACCTGCAGGGCCAGGTCCATTCGATGCAGTGCGCCGAAGGCGCCACGCTCAACCCCTGCATCTTCGAGTTCGTCTACCTGGCGCGCCCTGACTCCACCATGGATGGCATCTCGGTCTACCAGGCCCGCCTGAACCTGGGCGAGACGCTGGCCAAGCGGGTGGTGTCCACCGTGCCGCCGAGCGACATCGACGTGATCATCCCGATCCCCGAATCCAGCCGCCCGAGCGCCACGCAGCTGGCGCACCTCCTGGGCATTCCGTACCGCGAGGGCTTCGTGAAGAACCGCTACGTGGGCCGCACCTTCATCATGCCGGGGCAGGGCGTGCGCAAGAAGTCGGTGCGCCAGAAGCTCAACGTGATCGGCAGCGAATTCAAGGGCCGCAACGTGCTGCTGGTGGACGACTCCATCGTGCGCGGCACCACCAGCCGCGAGATCGTGCAGATGGCGCGCGACGCCGGCGCGCGCAAGGTGTACATGGCCAGCGCCGCGCCGCCGGTGCGCTATCCCAACGTGTACGGCATCGACATGCCCACCAAGGGCGAACTGGTGGCGCACGGCCGCACGGTGGAAGAGATCCGCGAGCTCATCGGCTGCGATGCGCTCATCTACCAGGACGTGGAGGCGATGAAGCAGGCGGTGGCCAAGGCCGCGCGCCCCACCGGCACGCAGCGCAAGCTCGACGGCTTCGACGCATCGTGCTTCGACGGTGTCTACGTCACCGGCGACATCGACACCGAAGCCATCTCGCGCATGAACAACAACCGCCCCCGCATCGAGGAAACCGAAGAAGACACCTCGCGCCTGGCGCTGCCCAACCTGAGTGAAAGCTGATGACCGACAAGACCCTGCCCGAAGGCCTGCGCCCTGAGACGCTGGCCGTTCGCACCTCGATCGAGCGCAGCCAGTACGGCGAGAACTCCGAGGCGCTGTACCTCACCAGCGGTTTCGTGCAGCCCGATTCCGCCACGTCGGCGCAGCGTTTTGCGAGCGGCGAGGGCTACACCTACGCGCGCACATCCAACCCCACCGTCACCGCCTTCGAGAAGCGCCTGGCTGCGCTGGAAGGCACCGAGGCCGCCATCGGCGCGGCCAGCGGCATGGGCGCCATCCTGATGATGATCATGGGCCTGCTCAAGGCGGGCGACCACGTCATCCTGTCGCGCTCCATGTTCGGCTCGACGCTGAACCTGTTCGGCAAGGAGTTCGGCAAGTTCGGCGTGGAGACCACCTTCGTCTCGCAGACCAACGTGGACGAATGGCGCGCCGCGGTACGTCCCAACACGAAGCTGCTGTTCGCCGAGACGCCCACCAATCCGCTCACCGAGGTGTGCGACATCGCGGCCCTGGCCGAGATCGCGCATGCCGCCGGTGCGCTGCTGGCGGTGGACAACGCCTTCGCCACGCCGATTTTGCAAAAGCCGACGCAACTGGGCGCCGACCTGGTGATGCATTCGGGCACCAAGTACCTGGACGGGCAGGGCCGCGTGATGGCCGGCGCTTTGTGCGGCAGCCAGCAGCTCATCACCGAGAAGTTCGCGCCCATCGTGCGCACTGCCGGCATGGTGCTGTCGCCCTTCAATGCGTGGGTGGTGCTCAAGGGCATGGAAACGCTGGGCGTGCGCGTGAAGGCGCAGTGCGAGAACGCATTGACCATTGCACGCTGGCTCGAGGCGCAGCCGCAGGTGGCGCGCGTGTTCTATCCGGGCCTGCCGTCGCACCCGCAGCACGAGCTGGCCATGCGCCAGCAAAGCGGCCTGGGCGGTGGCGTGCTGTCGTTCGTCCTCAAGGGCGACAGCATCGAGGCCGAGCGTGCCAAGGCGTTCCACGTCATCGACAGCTGCCGCGTGCTGAGCATCGCCACCAACCTGGGTGACACCAAGACCATCATCAGCCACCCGGCCACGACCTCGCACGGCCGCCTGTCCGAAGAGCAGCGGCAGGCCGCCGGCATCACGCAAGGCACGATCCGCGTGGCCGTGGGGCTCGAGCATCACGAAGACATCCAGGACGACCTTCTTCGAGGCCTGCGCGGCCTGGCCCACTGACCTCCATGACGACGACAACGACCAAGACCCGTACCCGCTTCGCGCCCTCGCCGACGGGCTTCATCCACCTGGGCAACATCCGCTCGGCGCTGTACCCGTGGGCCTTCGCCCGCTCCACCGGCGGCGACTTCATCCTTCGCATCGAAGACACGGACCTCGAGCGCTCGACGCAGGCGGCCGTGGACGTCATCCTCGAGGGCATGGCGTGGCTGGGCCTGGACCACGACGAAGGTCCGTTCTATCAGATGCAGCGCATGGACCGCTACAAGGAAGTGCTGGCGCAGATGCAGCAGCAAGGCCTGGTCTATCCCTGCTACATGAGCGTGGAAGAGCTCGACGCGCTGCGCGAGAAGCAGATGGCCGCCAAGCAGAAGCCGCGTTACGACGGCACCTGGCGTCCCGAGCCGGGCAAGACCCTGCCGCCCGTGCCTGAAGGCGTGAAGCCGGTGCTGCGGTTTCGCAACCCGCAGGGCGGCGTGGTGGCCTGGGACGACAAGGTCAAGGGCCGCGTCGAAGTCAGCAACGAAGAGCTCGACGACCTGGTGATCGCGCGGCCCGATGGCACGCCCACCTACAACTTCTGCGTGGTGGTCGACGACATCGACATGGCCATCACGCATGTGATCCGCGGCGACGACCACGTGAACAACACGCCGCGCCAGATCAATATCTTCCGCGCCCTCGGCAAGGAGCCGCCGGTGTACGCGCACCTGCCCACCGTGCTGAACGAGCAGGGCGAGAAGATGAGCAAGCGCCATGGCGCCAAGCCGGTCACGCAGTACCGCGACGACGGCTTCCTGCCCGATGCCATGGTCAACTACCTGGCGCGCCTGGGCTGGAGCCACGGCGACGACGAGATCTTCTCGCGCGCGCAGTTCATCGAGTGGTTCAACCTCGATCACCTGGGCCGCAGCGCCGCGCAGTTCGACGAGACCAAGCTGCGCTGGGTCAACGCGCAACACCTGAAGGCCATGGCCGACGATGCACTCGCACCGCTGGTGGCCGAGCAGTTGAGCAAGCGCGGCATCGTTGCCGATGAGCGCCTCGCTGCGATCTGCGGCTTGTTCAAGGACCGCTGCGACACCACCGTTGCGCTCGCCAATTGGGCGGCTGCGTACTACACCGACGTCACGCCATCGGAAGAAGATCGCGCGCAACATATTTCTGATGCAGTGAGGCCGGCAATCGCCTCTTTAGCTGTTAAACTCTCTGCTGTTGCTTGGGACAAACCAGCAATCGCTTCGGCGATCAAGGAAGTCCTCTCGGAACATGGCTTGAAGATGCCCGCACTGGCAATGCCGGTGAGAGTATTGGTAATGGGTACACCCCAAACGCCTTCACTCGATGCGGTGCTCGCAAACTTCTCTCGCGAAAAAATTATTGAGCGATTGAAAAGAGCGTGAAATTCGAGCTATAATCTGAGGCTCGACACCCAAGGGGGTATAGCTCAGCTGGGAGAGCGCTTGCATGGCATGCAAGAGGTCAGCGGTTCGATCCCGCTTACCTCCACCAAAGAAATTTGGGCCGGGCGTCGAGAAGTAAGAGAAGAAGGTAGGTGCTGCTGAAAGGCGGCACGGTTCCTAAGGTTTTTGACCCTATCGTCTAGAGGCCTAGGACATCACCCTTTCACGGTGAGTACCGGGGTTCGAATCCCCGTAGGGTCGCCAAGTTTTGTGGCACTTGGCTCGAGCACTGCAAGGTGCAAGAGCGAAAGTCACACCGACGCGGAGTGGTAGTTCAGTCGGTTAGAATACCGGCCTGTCACGCCGGGGGTCGCGGGTTCGAGTCCCGTCCACTCCGCCAAGTAAAGCGAAAAGCCGCTGCAAATTCTTGATTTGCAGCGGCTTTTTCCTTTTCTGCTTCTTGCTCTTCGGCCTCAATCGCGAATTCAAGCCACATCGCGCATGCCCGGCAGCAATTTGTCCAGGGTTGCCGGATAGTCGCGTACGCGCACACCGGTGGCGTTGTAGATGCCGTTGGCCACCGCAGCGGCGGCGCCGCAAATGCCCAGTTCGCCGACGCCCTTGGCCTTCATGGGCGAGGAGATGGGGTCGGCCTCGCCCAGAAAGGCGACCTCCTGGTGCGGTATGTCGGCATGCACCGGCACCTCGTAGCTGGCCAGGTCGTGGTTGACGAAGAAGCCGTAGCGCTTGTCCACCGCAAGGTGCTCCATCAAGGCGGCGCCCGCGCCCATGGTCATCGCACCGATCACCTGGCTGCGCGCGGTCTTGGGGTTGAGGATGCGGCCGGCTGCGCACACCGCCAGCATGCGCCGCACGCGCACCTCGGCCGTGAAAGGGTCCACGGCCACTTCGACAAAATGCGCGCCGAAGGTCGATTGCTGGTAGGTCTTGGCGAGGTCGCCGTACTCGATGGCGTCTTCGCCGGCCAGCTCGCCCTGTTGTGCTGCCTGACCCAGCGGCACACTGCGGCCGCCCGGCACACTGACGCGCCCGCCCGCGAATTCGGCGCGGGACGGGTCCATCCCCAGCCGCCTGGCCACCGTTTCGCGCAGCGCCATGCAGGCGGCATAGACGCCGGCGGTCGAATTGTTGCCGCCCCACTGGCCGCCCGACCCGCATGAGACGGGGAACTCGGAGTCGCCCAGCTGCACCGTCACCTGCTCCATGCCCACGCCCATCACTTCCGCCGCGGTCTGCGCAATGATGGTGTAGCTGCCGGTGCCGATGTCGGTCATGTCCGTCTCGACCGTGATCCGGCCCTGCCGGTCCAGGCGCACCCGCGCTGCCGACTTCTGCGTGAGGTTGTTGCGAAAGGCCGCCGCCATGCCCAAGCCCAGCAGCCAGCGGCCATCGCGCGTCTGCGCCGGACGGGCGCTGCGCCGTGACCAGCCGAATCGCTCGGCACCCATGCGCATGCACTCGACCAGGTGACGCTGCGAGAAGCGCCGCTGCGGCTTCTCGGGGTCGACCTGGGTGTCGTTGAGCACGCGGAACTCGACCGGGTCCATGCCCAGCTTCTCCGCCATTTCGTCCATCGCGATCTCCAGCGCCATCATGCCCGGCGCTTCGCCGGGCGCGCGCATCGAGTTGCCCTCGGCCAGGTGCAGCGTGGCCAGGCGCAGGGCCGTGAGGCGGTGCTCGCCCGCATAGAGCAGCCGCGTCTGGTTGACGGCCGTCTCGGGGCCGCCGCCGGGCTGGTCGCCCGACCAGCTTTCGTGCGCAATGGCGCTGATGCGGCCGTCGCGGCCCGCGCCGATGCGAATGCGCTGGATGGTGGCCGGCCGGTGCGTGGTGTTGTTGGCCATGAGCGGGCGCTGCAGCGCCACCTTCACCGGGCGCCCGGCGGCGCGCGCGCCCAGCGCGGCCAGGAGCGCATCGGCCCGCAGAAAAAGCTTGCCGCCGAAGCCGCCGCCGACAAAGGGCGACACCAGGCGCACCTGTTCCTTGCGCAGGCCCAGTGTCTTGGCCAGGTCGCTGGCGCCCCAGGCCACCATCTGGTTGGAAGTCCAGACCGTGAGCTTGTCGCCCTGCCACACGGCGAGCGTGGCGTGCGGCTCCATCATCATGTGCGACTGGTCGGGCGTGGTGTAGGTCGCGTCCAGCTGCACCGGCGCGCGCGCGAAGGCGCCTTCGAAGTCGCCGGTGTGCGTGGCGGCAGGGCTGCCCTGGCCGTCGTCCTTGGGAATGGGGGCGCTGCCGCGCGCCGCGTCGAGGTCGAAGCTGCCGCTGCCCGGCTCGTAGCGCACCTGCACCAACTGCGCGGCGGCGCGCGCCTGTTCGAAGGTCTCGGCCACGACCACTGCGATGGCCTGGTCGTAGTGGTCGATCTCGGGGCCGCCGAGCAGGCGCACCGTGTTCTTGTCGCCTTTGCCCAGCGCGCCGGCGTTCTCGGCGGTGACGATGGCCAGCACGCCGGCCGAGGCTCGCGCCGCGCGCACGTCCATCGCGCCGATGCGCCCGCGTGCAATGCCCGCGCCGATGATCCAGCCGTAGGCGGGACGGGCCACCACGTCGTGGCGCTCGTACGCATAGGGGGCCGTGCCGCACACCTTGCGCACGCCGTCGATGCGGTCGATGGGGCGGCCCACCACCTGCAGGCGGTCGACCGGATTGCTGCCGGCGGGTTGATCGAACTTCATGTCTTTCTCCTTGCGTCGGCCAGCACGGCGGCCAGCGTGCGTTCCGCCAGCGCAAGCTTGAAGGCGTTGTCGCGCGTCGGCCGCGCACCAGCCAGCAAGGCTTCGGCGGTGGGCCTGGATCCACGCGGCAGCTCGGGCTCGGCGGCTTCCACGCGCCACGGGCGCGGCGCGACGCCGCCCAGGGCCACGCGGCCGCTGCCATCGGCCTGCACGACCGCCGCCACCGAGACCAGGGCGAAGGCATACGAGGCGCGGTCGCGCACCTTTCGGTAGACATGCGTACCGCCGACAGGCGCAGGCAGGCGCACGGCGGTGATCAACTCGCCTTGCGACAGTTCGGTCTCGACCTGCGGGGTGTTGCCCGGCAGGCGATAGAAGTCGGCGATGGGAATCTGCCGGCGCGCGCCGTCGGGCCTGACGGTTTCGACCGTGGCGTCGAGCGCGCGCATGGCCACCGCCATGTCGCTCGGATGGGTCGCGATGCATGCTTCGCTGGCGCCCACCACGGCGAGCTGGCGCGACATGCCCGCCAATGCGGCACACCCGCTGCCGGGCATGCGCTTGTTGCAGGGCATGCGCGTGTCGTAGAAGTAGGGGCAGCGCGTGCGCTGCAGCAGGTTGCCGGCGGTGGTGGCGCGGTTGCGCAGCTGGCCCGATGCACCGGCCAGCAATGCGCGCGAGAGAACGCCGTAGTCCCGTCGCACGCGTTCGTTCGCCGCCAGGTCGGTGTTGCGCACCAGCGCGCCGATGCGCAGCCCGCCGCCTTCGGCCGGCTCCACCCGGTCGAGTGCCAGGCCGTTCACATCCACCAGGTGCGCAGGCGTCTCGATCTGCAGCTTCATCAGATCGAGAAGGTTGGTGCCGCCGGCGATGAACTTCGCGTCGGGCACACGCGCCACGGCAGCTGCGGCAGCTTCAGGCGTGGCGGCGCGTTCATAGCTGAAGGCCTTCATGCCGTGCTCCGCGTGGCCACCTCGGCGATGGCTTCCTGGATGTTGGAATAGGCGCCGCAGCGGCAGATGTTGCCGCTCATGCGCTCGCGCATTTCATCGGCGCTGTAGACGGGTTGGGCGTTCAGGTCGGCGCTGACATGGCTGGGCACGCCGCTCTTGAGTTCGGCCATGGCCCCCACCGCCGAACAGATCTGGCCCGGCGTGCAGTAGCCGCACTGGAAGCCGTCATGCCGCACGAATGCGGCCTGCAAGGGATGGAGCTTGCGCGGCGTTCCCAGTCCCTCGATGGTCGTCACGCTGTCGCCCTGGTGCATGACCGCCAGGGTCAGGCAGGCGTTGATGCGCCGGCCGTTCAGCAGGACCGTGCAGGCACCGCACTGGCCGTGGTCGCAGCCCTTCTTGGTGCCCGTCAGATGCAGGTGCTCGCGCAGCGCATCGAGCAGCGTGGTGCGGTTGTCCAGCGTCAGGCGGTGGGTGGTGCCGTTCACCTTGAGTTGAACGGGCGAAGAGGGCGGGGCCACCCCGTCGCCAATGTTGGCGCTGCTGGCGCCGGCAGAGGCCGCGCCGCTGGGCGCCTCGGCCGGCCAGGCGCCGCTGCCTGCCATGGATGCGCCGCCGGCCAGCAGCAGTTCGCGCCGTGACAGCGGCAGCGGAGGAAAGGATGTGGACATGGACGAGGGCTCCTTGAGACTCGGTGAGCGTCACGCCGGCGCAGGCTGCAGCTCTTCCTGTCGAAGGCGCGCGCCGAGGTGAACTGGTTGCCTCCTCCTTCTGCTGTCGCCAGCCTGGGTCATTTGCCGAACCCGATGTCTAGCCTAGCGCTGCGCAACGTCGCCCGTGTAGGACTGGCGCTGTGCCGGGGCTCAGCGAAAGCCCGCTGTGCGTTGCGGGCCTCCGAACGTGCAGCAGACCGATGTCCTCATCCTTCCCACAACTCGATTCGGGCCTGACTGGCAGATCAAGTAGGCGATGGCCCCTGCCCATGAACCGCGAATCGGGCAACGATCTTCTTCATGAACTGATCGCAGGCGAGGAAGCCGGGGTCAGCGTGAACTTGGAGAAGCATCGTGTCCGGGAATTCCTGCAAGGCCGGCAGCGGCCGGAAATTCATCGCTGTCGAAAAATCTGGCGAAGTGCGTCACTGGGCTCGCAGCCTCGGTTGCACGAAAGACGAGCTTCGCGAGGCCGTGCATGAGGTGGGCCGTTCGGCCGCCGAAGTGCGCCTCTATCTGCGCAACCACAAGAAATAGCGCTCATTCCACCAGACTGCGCTGCCCGACGGGCATGCCGCTTGCCCGTGCAGTTGCACGAGCGATGCCCGCTCGGCCAGCCTCGACCCTCTCGATCCACTTCAACGGAGATTTTCATGACTGCGAACGAACGCACCTCAGTGCCTGCCGGCACTGTCTCCACCAACTCCCAGCTCGCGGACGGCGAGGTGTTGGATGTGCTCAATGACCTGCTGGAGAACTGCCGTGACGGCGAATACGGCTTTCGAACCTGCGCGGAAGAATTGGGCGAAGGCGGCGAACTGAAGCGGCTCTTCATGGACCGTGCCGACGGATGCCGGCGCGCCGGCGAGGAATTGCAGCGCCTGATCGTCCAGCGCGGCGGCAAGCCCGAGCAGGGCGGCACGGCGGCTGGCGCGATGCACCGCGGCTGGGTGCATGTGAAGGGCAGCCTGGGCGCCGACAGCGAACTGTCGATGCTCGAGGAATGCGAGCGTGGAGAAGACGCCGCTGTCGCGCGCTACCGCAAGGCGCTCAAGCAGCCGCTGCCAGACGACGTGCGCACGGTGATCCAGGCGCAGGCCGAAGGGGCCCAGCAAAACCACGACAAGATTCGCGACCGACGCGATGCCGCGACGCGGGCAGCCGGGAGCTGACGCGCAAACAACCAGGCGCAGCACAACGGCAGAGCGGAGATCTTGCGGCAAGAACTTCCACGGCTGGCCTGCGTGGGAACCGTCGTTACTTTCGCGCAGTGCAACGGGTCGCTCGATGCTGTCCACGAGCATTGCACGCGCACCGAGGTCGCGCGGCGGCTCGCGCTGTTGAAGGGCTTCGATTTCGGCGATGAGTACGACGCCTCGCACCAGTACGCCAGCCAGCCGCTGTACCTCGTGCCCAACGACACGCTCAGCCGCGCGCAGCTCGCGGCGCTGCCGCAGGTCGACCCGAGCGACCCGTTGTTCGGCGGCGTGGTGCCTTACGCCTTCGTGGCCACCAAGGCCATCACGCACCCGCTGCCGTATCCGGGCGCGTCAGCCCCGAAAGGCTGGTCGACGGACTTCGGCAAGCGCGTCGGCGGCGTCGTCTTTCGGGGCTTCTCGGCCTTCGATCTCGAAGCCGCCCGTGCGGCGGGGCGCACGCTGCTGGCCCATGGGGCCGTGCGCGTCAAGCGCGTGCAGGCCACCGGCGGCCGAGGGCAGACGGTGGCAGCCAGCCTCCATGCGCTGTCGGCGGTACTCGACACGCTGCCTTCGCAAGAGCTGTCGACGCACGGCGTGGTGCTCGAGGAGAACCTGAACGCGCTGCGGACCTGGGGCATCGGCCAGACGCGGGTGGGCGCCAGCATCATCAGCTACTACGGCATCCAGCGCCTGGTCCGCAATCACCAGGGCGAACTGGTCTACGGTGGAACCGACCTGAACGTGGTGCGTGGAGGCTTCGATGTATTGCTGACGCAGCCGCTGCCGCGCAATGTGCGCCTGGCTGCGCGCTTCGCCGTGTGCTATCACACCGCCGTGCAGGATTGCTTCGAGGGATTCTTCGCATCGCGCGCGAACTACGACGTCCTGCTGGGCGCGCGCACCAATGGAGAGCTGTGTCTCGGCGTGCTGGAGCAGTCCTGGCGCGCCGGCGGCGCCACCGGCGCGGAGATTGCGGCGCTGGAGCACTTCGCCGCGCAGCCGCGCAGCCAACGGGTGCGCGCTTCCACCTTCGAGGTCTACGACAGCGCGGCCGAGCCTCCGCCCGAGGCTGCTGTCTATTTCCACGGCGTCGACCCGCAGGCCGGGCCGCTGCTCAAGTACACGCTGCTTCATCACGATGGCGACGACCCGGCATAGGCAGGTCCAGATCCCGGTGGACCACGAGAGCATCGCCGCGACCCTCGTGGCGCCTTCGACGCTGGTGCCCGGCGTGCTGCTGGTGCACGGATGGGACGGCAGCCAGGCCCAGTACATTGCCCGTGCACACGAGATCGCCGCACTGGGCTGCATCTGCATGACCATCGATCTGCGCGGGCACGCGCAGCATGCGGCCCTTCGTGAAGCGGTGACGCCCGAGCAGAACCTGCAGGACGTGATGGCGGCCTACGACACGCTGGTCGGCCACCCCGCGGTGGACCCGGACGCCATGGCCATCATCGGCAGCAGCTATGGCGGCTATCTCGCGGCCCTGGCCACGGCGCAGCGGCCGGTGCGCTGGCTGGCCTTGCGTGCACCGGCGCTGTACCGCGACGCGCATTGGCGCGTGCCCAAGTTCGGCCTGGACCGTGCCGATCTGGTGTCCTATCGCTCCTCCCTCGTTGCCGCATCCGGCAACCGGGCGCTTGCCGCCTGCGAGGCATTCAAGGGGGATGCGCTGATCGTGGAATCGGAGCACGACAGCATGGTGCCGCACACGGTGATCGAGAGCTATCGGGCGGCCTTCGGCCACGTGCGCTCGATCACCTACCGCGTCCTGTCCGGCGCCGATCACGCCCTGTCGAGCGAACAGTCGCGGCACGACTATGGTCAGTTGCTGGTGACATGGATGACGGAAATGCTGCTGGGCGCACGCGCCGCCACGGGGCGCGTGCGGCCCATGCCCAAGAATCCCGCTTGAAGCGAGGTCGGACTCATGCCAGGGCTGCCAGGCGAGGTCCCAGTTGCACGACCAGCATGCCCAGCACGCCCTGGGCGCACACCCACCAGCCCATGAGCACGGTGTTGTCCAGCGTGGCGCGTACGTCGGGCCGCAGCCGGCCGCTGCACGAACGCAAGAACACGAACACGCCTGCCGCCAGCAGCACAACGACATGCAGGCCCTGGTACCACAGGAGCGTGGACACGGTCGCGCCCCAGGCATGGGCATCTGCGTCCAGGCCGGCTCGCGCGTGGCCGCCCGCGTCCACCAACAGCGCCGAGACTGCGCAGAGCAAGGCCAGCAGCAGCCACGCTCGCAGGGCGCGTTGTTGCCGCGGCCGCGGCGCCCGCAGCGCGCGAGACGCGCCCCACAGCAGGATGCCGCAGGCGCCGAGGAGGAAAGCCGCGGCCAGCGGCCCGGGCAGCGCCGGCAACGCCGCGCCGGGCGGCGGGCAGATATCGGCCGCCATCGACACATGCAGGTGGGCGTAGGCGAAGCAGCCGAACACGCTTGCGTCCACCGCGATGAGCACCACCGTCGCCCACCACGAATGCGAGCCGGTGCGGCGTGCGGCGCCCGCCGGCAGGTCGACGCCGTGTGCGACCGGCGCCCACGGCAGAGGTGGGGGGCTGTCCGAATCCCACAGCCAGCCCAGGACCAGGCCGATGGCCATCAGTGCGCAGGCCCAGGCCGGCAGCGTCAGCCCCGCCGTCATCAGGAGAAAGAAGCCGGCGGTGCCGGCCGCGGCGAGGAAGGGCCGCCAGCCGTCGCCGGGCAGCCTCAGCAGGTACAGCGGGCGTGCGTCGCGCCAATGGGTGACCAGCGTCTCGCGCCCGCCGAAGACCGTGCCCGGCAACCAGTGTGCCCCGCTCGGGACCTGCTGCGCCAGCGCGGGATCGGCCCACAGCGGCTCGCGCGCCGTCACTTGCGGAATGCTGCGCAAGCCGAAGTCGCGGGCCTCGAGCCATTCCAGCGTGCCGGCGCGCCAGGGGTTGCCGTGGGCCTTGTCCGGCTTGCGCAGGGTGCGCACCGCATCCACGAGGAACACGAGCACGCCGGCTGCGATGGCGAAAGCGCCGAGGCTCGAGAGCAGGTTGAGCGTGTTCCAGCCCAACTCGCCCGCGTAGGTGTACACCCGCCGGGGCATGCCCAGCAGGCCGCTCACATGCATCGGGAAGAAAGCCAGGTGAAAGCCGAAGAACATGAGCGAGAAGACCCAGCGCCCCAGTCGCTCGGAAAGACCATGCCCGTTGTACAGCGGCGCCCAGAAGTACAAGGCGGCGAAGAGGGGAAACACCATCCCGCCGATGAGCACGTAGTGCAGATGCGCCACCACGAAGTAGCTGTCGTGCGCCTGCCAGTCGAAGGGCAGCACGGCCACCATCACGCCGGTGAGCCCGCCCAGCACGAAGGTGAAGAGGAAGCCGACGACGAAGAGCGAGGGGGTGTTGAGGCCAAGGCGTCCGCGGCGCAGCGTGGCCAGCCAGGCGAAGACCTGCACCGCGGTGGGCACGGCCACCGCGAAGCTGGCGGCCGACGCCAGCTGCATCGACAGGGTGCCCAGCCCCGCGGTGAACATGTGGTGGATCCACAGCGCGAAGCTGAGCACCCCCACGCCGCCGAGCGCAGCCACCACCGCGCGGTAGCCCAGCAGCGGTGTGCCGGCCAGCGCCGCGATCATCATCGACACCAGGCCGGCCGCGGGCAGGAAGATGATGTAGACCTCGGGATGGCCGAAGAACCAGAACAGGTGCTGCCACAGCAGCGGGTCGCCGCCGCGCGCCGGAATGAAGAAGGGCCAGTTGAACGCACGCTCGAGCTCCAGCAGCGTGCTGGCGGCGATCATGGCCGGAAACGCGAACACGACCATCAGCGCCACCACCAGCATCGCCCAGGCGAACACCGGCATGCGCGACAGGTGCATGCCAGGCGCGCGGGTGAACAGGATGCCGACGATCAGCTCGATGGCACCGGCAATGGCGGAGATCTCGATGAAGCCGATGCCCAGCAGCCACCAGTCGGCCCCGCGCCCGGGCGAGAACTCCTTGCTTGTGAGCGGGGGGTACATGAACCAGCCGCCGTCCGGTGCCTCGCCGAAGAACAGCGTGCAGAAGAAGACAACGCCGCCGATCGCATAGGTCCAGAAGGCATAGGCGGACAGCAGCGGAAAAGGCAGGTCGCGCGCGCCCAGCATGCCGGGCAGCAGGTACACCGCCACCGCCTCGACCACGGGCACGGCGAACAGGAACATCATCACCGTGCCGTGCATGGTGAACAGCTGGTTGTAGGTGCCGGGCGATACGAGCGTGTTGTCCGGCACCGCCAGCTGCGTGCGCATGACCAGCGCGAGCACACCGGCGAGCACGAAGAAGAGCATGGCGGTGGCAATGTAGAACGCACCCACGTGCGTGTTGTTCACCGCGCTGAGGCGGCGCCAGCCCCAGGGTGGAGGTCGCCATGCGCGCTCGAGCGCGTCGAGCTCGCCGTCGGGACGGGGGAGCGCCGAAGGCAACGCGGCGCCGTTCATCGCAGGTGCGCCAGCCATGCGGCGATGTCCTCGATCTCCTGGGCGGCAGCGCTGTCCGGCGTTCGCGCTGCCGACGGCATGTGCGCGCCGGGCTTGTGCTGCTGCGTGTGGGCCACCCAGTCGGCCAGGGACTCGGAGCTCGTCGCCAGGGTGCCCGCGCCCAGGCTCAGTCGGCTGCCGACATGCGTGAGATCCGGCCCGAGGCGAGACGATTCGGCCACCCCGCGAACCGCATGGCAGGCCTGGCAGCGCCGCTGCAGGAAGGCCTCGCGTCCGCGTGCGAGCACGGCAGCCTCCGGCGTGTCGGGCAGCGGCGCGGCGGGGCGGCTCTGGTTCGCCAGCCATTGCTCGAAGGCCTGCGGCGCCTGCGCCACCACCAGCAGGGCCATGCGCGCATGCTGCGTGCCGCAGAACTCAGCGCACTGGCCGCGCCAGATGCCCGGCCGATCCGCCTGCAGCAGCAGGTGCTGCAGGCGGCCGGGCACCATGTCCATCTTGCCGGCAAGGCTGGGCACCCAGAAGCTGTGCAGCACATCGGCGCTGGCCAGGCCCACGTACACCGGACGGCCCACCGGAATGCGCAGCTCGTTGGCCAGCACCACCTCGACGCCGGTGGCAGGGTCGCGCAGCCGCACCTCCCACCACCACAGATGCCCGGTGATGCTCACCATGAGCGCATCGCGCGGGGGCACTGGCCGCCAGGCGGGGCGATGCCATTCGCTGTAGAGGAACAGCACCACCAGCACCACGCAGGGGAAGGCCACGCCCCCGCCCCAGATCCACCATCGAGCCTTCGGCGGCGCACCTCGCCGCTGCCGCATCAGCGCCACGGCCAGCAGCGCCATCACGCCAAGAAAGATCAGGCTCGCACCCGCCACCAGAACGACTGTGACGTCCAGCAATTCGTCCGCCACCGGCCCGCCGGCCTTGAGGGCCGATTGCGACACGCGCAGGGCTTCGTTCATTTCAGCGCGAGCAGATAGGACGCGATGACCCGCGCATCCTGCGGCGAGACGCCCATGGCGGGCATCTGGGTGTCGGGCACCAGCGAGGCTGGCGCCATGATCCAGCGCGCCGCGGCGTCGTGGGAGTTCGGAACTTCCCCCGCGATGTAGCTGCGGCGGCCGAAGCCGTTCAGCGAGGGGCCGCCGCCCGCCAGCGAGGAGGGCACGCGAGGAATCTGGTGGCAGCTGCCACACTGGTACTGGGCCAGCAGCGCCTTGGCCTTGGCTGGCTGCGCGGCCGCGACGGGTTCCGGATCGGCGCTGCATCCCGATGCCGACACCGCACAGGCCAGCAGCACAAGGGCATGGCCCCAAGGCATGCGGCGATGCGAACGGCGGCACGGCATGGCATGGCGGCGATCGGGGCGCATGGCGCCAGTGTTCACGGGCCGAATGCGCGCTGCGACTACAAGGCGACGCCGGTGTGCGTCGGACAATTTCGCCAAAGATGCGTCCTGCCGACATGGGTACCGCCAAGATCGTGCTCTTCACCCTCCTGACGCTGGCCGTTGCGGTGCTGGCGGGCGCGTTCGCGGTGGTGTGGGGCGGCCTGTACGACACGGCGGCCACGCAGCAGCATTTCCAGCCGGTGTATTCGATGATCGAACGCGCCATGCGCCAGTCGGTGCGGCTGCGGGCACGCGCGGTCGAAGTGCCGCCCATGCTGGACGCCCCGCAGCTGATCGCACGCGGCGCCGGCTGTTTTCGCGACCGGTGCGTGGTGTGCCACGGCGCGCCCGGCGTGGCGCAGTCGCCCTTCGGCCAGAGCATGCAGCCGCTGCCCGGCCCCTTGATGGACGCGGCGCACCGCTGGAAGCCGCGCGAGCTCTACTGGCTCACGCGAAACGGCATCCGGATGAGCGGCATGCCGGCCTGGCAGTTCCACCTGAGCGATGAGGATCTGTGGGCGGTGGTGGCTTTCCTTCAAAAGCTGCCCGAACTGAGTCCACGCGAGTACGCGCAGTCCGCCGATCCGGCGAGCGCGCCGGCCTGCAAGGCGCCTCGAAGCGCAGGCGGCCCTGCGCGAGCGGCCGATGCGGCGCGCGGCAGGGTCGCACTGACCCAATACGCCTGCAGTGCCTGCCACACCATTCCGGGCGTGGCGGGCTCCTATCCGCAGGTCGGGCCGCCGCTGTCCGGCATGGCGCGCCGCACTTTCATCGCCGGCCGCCTGCCCAACACGCCGGACAACCTGGTGCGGTGGATCACGCGCACGCATGAGGTCGATCCGCGCAGCGCCATGCCCGACATGGGCGTGAGCGAGCAGGATGCGCGCGACATCGCCGCGTACCTGGCAACGCTGGACTGAGCCGTCAGGCGTCGACCTTCACCTTGCCGTCCCGCACGACGCGGCCCCATTTGTCGATCTCGCTGGAGATGAACCTGGCGAACTTGTCGCGCGAGCCGCCGCCGTCCTCGGCGCCGTAGTTGTCGAGCTTTTCCTGCACGTCGGGCATGGCCAGCACGGTGTTGACGTCGCGGTTGACCTTGTCGGCGATGCCGGCCGGCAGCTTGCCGGGGCCGGCGAGCCCGTACCAGGTGGTGGCTTCGAAGCCCTCGAAGCCCTGCTCCTGCATGGTCGGGATGGCCGGGTGGCCCTTGGCGCGCTTGAGGCGCGTCTGGGCCACGCCGATCACCTTGCCGCTCTTCACATGCGGGGTGGCGGCCGTCATGGTCTCGAAGCTGTACTGGATCTGGCTGCCCATCAGGTCGGCCAGCAGCGGGCCGCTGCCCTTGTATGGCACGTGCATCGCATCGACCTTGGCCTGCAGCTTGTACATCTCCAGCGCCAGGTGCTGCGCCGAGCCGGCGCCGGCGGAGCCGAAGCTCACCTTGCCGGGGTCGGCCGCGCACAGGGCCGTGATGTCCTTGACCGTCACTGCCTTCTGAGTGGGGCTGGCGATCAGCAGGTTGGGCGTGACGCCCACCAGCACGATCGGCACGAAGTCGCGCTCCACGTTGTAGCGCAGTCTGGGCTGCAGGCTCGGGGCGAGGGCGTGGCTGTTGATGTGCGCCATCAGCAGCGTGCTGCCGTCGCTCGGTTGCGTGGCCACGTACTCGGCCGCCAGCACGCCCGCCACGCCCGCCTTGTTCTCCACGACCACCGGCTGGTTCCACATCACCGCCAGCTTCTGCGCGACCACGCGGGCCAGCGCGTCGGTGCCGCCGCCCGGTGGAAAGCCGACCACGATGCGCACCGGGCCGGAAGGCCAGTCCTGCGCGAACACGCGGGGCACGCCGAGCGTGGCCGCGGCCGCGCCCGCGGCCTGGATGAAGGAACGTCGTTGCATGCTGCTGTCTCCGTCTGTTGTCGTGGATGAATGAACGGGTGGGCGAGGGCGAACGCGAATTCGAATGCGGGTGTTGCTCAGGCCGCCTGGCGCAGCGCGGTGGGTGCGGCGTGCGCGGCGAAGTGGTCCATCGCCGCGTGCACGCCGCTGCCGGCCAGCTTCACGCCTGCGAGCTTCAGCCCCATCTCGACGCCGGCCACCATGGCCACCAGCGTCAGGTCGTTGCTGTCGCCCAGGTGGCCCATGCGGAACATGCGGCCCTTGAGCTTGCCCAGCCCCGTGCCGAGCGACAGGTCGAAGCGCTGGTGGATGAGTCGGCGCACCGCATCCGCGTCCACGCCTTCGGGCGTGATCACGCCGGTGAGCACCGGCGAGTACACGGCCGGGTCGGCGCACTGGATGGGCAGGCCCCAGGCGTTCACCGCGGCGCGCACGCCGGCGGCCCAGCGCTGGTGGCGTGCGAACACGTTGTCCAGGCCTTCGCCCAGCAGCATGTCCAGCGACTCCGCGAGGCCGTAGAGCAGGTTGGTGTTGGGCGTGTAGGGCCAGTAGCCGTCCTTGTTCATCTCGACGATCTCGTCCCAGGCCCAGAACGAGCGCGGCAGCCTGGCGCTCTTCGACGCCTCGAGCGCGCGCGGCGAGATGGCGTTGAAGCTGATGCCGGGCGGCAGCATCAGGCCCTTTTGCGAGCCGCTGACGGTGACGTCCACGCCCCATTCGTCATGGCGGAAATCCGCGCTGGCCAGGCCCGAGATGCTGTCGACCATGAGCAGTGCGGGGTGGCCCGCGGCGTCGATGGCGCGGCGCACCGCGGCGATGTCGGAAGTGACGCCGGTGGAGGTCTCGTTGTGCACCACGCACACGGCCTTGATCTTCCTGTCGGTGTCCTTGCGCAGGCGCGCTTCGATCATGTCGGCCTGCACGCCGCGGCGCCATCCGGCGGCTTGCGGCAGGTGCGGGTCGGTGCCGGCATAGGCGAGAAATTCGGTGGCGATGCCCAGGCGCGTGGCCATCTTGTTCCACAGCGATGCGAAGTGGCCGGTCTCGAACATCAGCACGTGGTCGCCGGGGCTGAGCGTGTTCGACAGGGCCGCTTCCCAGGCGCCGGTGCCCGAGGCCGGATAGATGACCACCGGATGCTGCGTCTTGAAGATCTCCCGGATGCCCGTCAGCACCTGCCGCCCCAGCGCGCCGAATTCGGGGCCGCGATGGTCGATGGTGGGCAGGCTCATGGCGCGCAGGATGCGGTCGGGCACCGGGCTCGGGCCGGGAATCTGCAGGAAGTGCCTGCCGGTGGGGTGGGAGTCGAGTTGAAGCATGGGTGATCCGTCCTTTCTTTTTCAGTTTTGCATTCAAAATGCAAAGTGGAATGATGGTTATCACCTAGTCACCACGATTGAGGTGGGTTGGTTTTGCATGCAAAATGCAGCCCAAGGAAGGACGGAATGGCTGAAGTCA
>NZ_BCUU01000054.1 GCF_001591385.1 Variovorax soli NBRC 106424 | reverse complement strand
CCGCGCGCCGGCGGCCGCCAGCCGCGCGGCCAGCGCACTGCCGGCGGCCTGGTCGATGTCCAGGAAGCCGACGCGCGCGCCTTGCTCAACGAAGCGCTCGACCAGGGTGGCGCCGATGCCGGTGGCGCCGCCGGTGATGAGCACGCTGCGGTCGACAAGGCTGGGGTAGTGGGCGGAGGCGGTCATGAAGAAAGATTGGGTTGCATGAAGGGAAGAGGCGTCAGCCGCCGAACAGCGGCGCGGGCAGCCCCGGGCTGTCCAGTTCGACGGCGAAGAGCGCGCCGGCCAGCGGCTGGGCGTCGCGCTGCGCCGCATCCAGGCCGCTCCAGGCGCTGGTGATGTAGAGCGTGCGCAGGTCCGGGCCGCCGAAGGCGCAGTCGGTGATGTGCGCGGCGGGCAGTTCGATGCGGGTCAGTTCCGCGCCGCTCGCCGGGTCGTGGCAGCTGACGCAACTGCCGCCCCAATGGCAGATCCACAGGCGCCCGGCGGCGTCGGTGGTCATGCCGTCGGGGTAACCCTCGCCGGGCGCGAGGCGAAGCCAGTTGCGCCGGTTCGACAGCGTGCCTGCTTCGGGGTCGAAGTCGTAGGCCAGGATGCGGTTGGGCGCCGTGTCGTTGAAGTACATGGTGCGCCCGTCGGCCGACCAGGTGGGGCCGTTGCTCACCGTGATGCCGCTTTCGTGCCGGGTGCAGGTTCCGTCGCCGTCGAAGCGGTACAGCACGCCCGTGGGCGCCTGGCAGTCCCAATCCATGGTGCCGCCCCAGAAGCGGCCCTGCGGGTCGCACTTGCCGTCGTTGAATCGGTTGCCGGCGGGCTCTTCGGGCTGGTGCAGGTAGCGCGGCGGCACCTGGGGCCGGGCCGGGTCGAATGTGGCGAAGCCGCGGCGCAGGGTGATGAGCAGGCCCGGTTCTTTCTCGCGTTCTGCCGCGGCCGAGATTTCCTCGTCGAACTGCCAGGTGGCTTGCGCGCCGCTGGCCGGATCGAAGCGGTGCAATCGGCGACCCAGGATGTCGAGCCAGTACAGCGCCTGTTCCCGCTGGGACCACAGGGTGCCTTCGCCCAGTTCGGCCTTGGCGTCCCACACGCAGCGCGGCGGGGCCAGGACGCGGGGCACGGGCAGGGAAGTGCTGGGGCTCAGGGTGTGTCTCCTTGTTGCCGCGCCATCACATCCGGTGCGCGGTGGGCGCCGATGCTAGCAACGCCAAGGCATGCCGAAAAGAGCGAAAAAAAGCATCGAAGGATGCCTGCATTGCAATGGGTGGCCTACACAGGCTCCAGCCGCTTGCCGTACACCTCCTGGCACACCGCCTTGAGCGAACGCATCATCACCTGCGCGGCCGGCGAGAGCAGCCGGTCGGTGCGGGTGATCACCCCGAAGGCGTCCATCTGGCAGTTCATCGCCACCGGCAGCACCGTGACGATGCCGTGCGCCGCGTAGTAGCGCGCCACGTCGTTGGCCACGATGGCCACCATGTCGCTTTGCTGCAGCATGCGGGTGATGAAGAGCAGCGACGAGGTCTCGATCAGGTTGATGGGCGGCGCCAGCCCTTCCTCCTGGAACATGAGGTCGAAGCGGTGCCGCAGCACGCTGCCTGCCGGCGGCACGATCCAGCCGGCCGAGAGCAGGTCGCGCAGCGTGAGCCCGCTCATGCCCAGCAGCGGATGGCCGGGGCGCACCATGGCGCTGATGGGCTCTTCCACCAGCGCCTCGTAGCGCAGCTGCGACTTGTCGTGTTCGGCGAAGAGCCGTGCGATCAATATGTCGAGCTTGCCCTGGGCCAGGCGCTCCAGCAGCACGGGGCTGGTCTCGATTTCCAGCGACACGCGCAGGCTGGGGTGCTCCTTCTTCACGCGCGCCACGGCCGGCGGCAGCAGCGTGAGCCCCGGCGCGGTGATGCAGCCCACCGCCACCTGGCCGAAGCGCCCGGCCTTGAGCCCGGCCAGCTCGTCGTGCGCCTGGTTGAGGCTCGCCAGGGCCACGCGGGCGTGGCGGATCATGGTTTCGCCGTACCAGGTGGGGCGCATGCCGCGCGGCAGGCGCTCGAACAGCGGCACCTCCAGCACGTCCTCCAGGTCTTTCAGCAGCTTGGAGGCGGCCGGCTGCGTCATGTTGAGCACCTGGGCGGCGCGGTGGATGTTGCCTTCCTCCGCCAGCGCCACGAGTAAGAGCAATTGCCTCGTTTTCAGCCGCGCGCGGATGAACCAGTGGGTGTAGTGGGTCACAGGGTTTCCATGAATCCGAAATTGGATATCGATTCAGCCCAAATATTGATTGGAAAGCTATCGGTGAGATTCCTACACTCCGCCGCACCTTGAAGCGAAGCGAACCTCATCAGCACAGCGCCAGGCAATACATCAACGGTCGTTGGGAGACGGGCGCGACCACGGGCATCCGGCGCAACCCCTCCGACACGGGCGAGGTCGTGGCCGAATACGCGCGCGCCGACCGGCGGCAGGCCGAGCGGGCGGTGCGCGCCGCCGCCGATGCCTTCGCGGCCTGGGGCCACAGCAGCTCGCAGCGCCGCGCCGACGCGCTCGATGCCATCGGCAGCGAACTGCTGGCGCGCAAGGACGAGCTGGGCCTGCTGCTGGCGCGCGAGCAGGGCAAGCCGCTGCCCGAGGCGGTGGCCGAGGCGCTGCGCGCGGCGCAGATCTTCAAGTACTTTGCCGGCGAGGCGCTGCGCAGCGGCGGCGAGACGCTGGATTCGGTGCGTCCCGGCGTGCAGGTGGACGTGACGCGCGAGCCGGTGGGCGTGGTGGCGCTCATCACCTCGTGGAGCGCGCCGTTGTCGGCCGCGGCGCGCAAGATCGCACCGGCGCTGGCCTTCGGCAACAGCGTGGTGTTCAAGCCTTCGGAGCTGGTGCCCGCCTGCGGCTGGATGCTGGCCGAGATCATCAGCCGCGCCGCGCTTCCCGCCGGTGCCTTCAACCTGCTGATGGGCAGCGGACGCGAACTGGGCGCCACGCTGGTCGAGAGCCCGCAGGTGGATGCCGTCAGCTTCACCGGCTCGGCCGCGGTGGGCGCGCGCGTGCTGCAGGGCGCGGCCAAGCGGCGCACGCGGGTGCAGCTGGAAATGGGCGGCAACAACGCGCTCGTGGTGATGGGCGACGCCGACCTGGAGCGCGCGGTGGAGTGCGCCCTGGGCGGCGCCTACAGCTGGGGCGGCCAGCGCTGTACCGCGTCGAGCCGGCTCATTGTGGAAGCGCCGCTGCACGACGCCTTCGTGGCGCGGCTGCGCCAGCGGGTGGCGGCGCTGCGCGTGGGCCATGCGCTGGAGAAAGGCGTCGAACTGGGGCCGCTGGTGGATGCGCCGCACCTGGAGCGCCATCTCGAAGCGGTGCGCGGCGCGCGGGAGGAGGGTGCGGAACTCCTCTGTGGCGGCGAGGCGCTGAACCAGCCCAGCCGCGGCCACTACATGAGCCCGGCGCTCTTCCTGGCGCAGCCGCAGCACCGCATCGCGCGCGACGAGATCTTCGGCCCGCTGTCCTGTGTGCTGCGCGCCGACGACTACGAGCATGCGCTGGCGCTGGCCAATGACACGCCCTGGGGCCTGGTGGCCGGCATCTGCACCCGCTCGCTGGCGCATGCCACGCACTTCCGCCGCCACGCGAAGGTGGGCATGACCATGGTCAACTTGCCCACCACCAGCGAGGACCACCACGTGCCCTTCGGCGGGCGCAAGGCATCGGGCTACGGGCCGCGCGCACAGGGGCGGCAGGCCGCGGAGTTCTACACCGTGCTCAAGACCGGCTACATGCTGGCGTGACAAAAGCAGGGAGCCTCTTTCTCAACCTCAAACCCTACGAAAGACAAGGAGACACCATGACCCTCAATCGACGCACTCTCACGGCGGCCATGGCGGCTGCATCGCTCACCGGCGCGCTGCCGCTCTCGGCCTTCGCGCAGAAGAAGATCGTGCTGGGCTTTGCCCAGGTGGGCGCGGAAAGCGAATGGCGCACCGCCAACACCGAGTCGATCAAGTCCTCGGCGGCCGAGGCGGGCATCGACCTGAAGTTCTCGGACGCGCAGCAGAAGCAGGAGAACCAGATCAAGGCCATCCGCTCCTACATCGCGCAGAAGGTGGACGTGATCGCCTTCTCGCCGGTGGTGGAAACCGGCTTCGAGACGGTGCTGCGCGAGGCCAAGGCCGCCAAGATCCCGGTGGTGCTGACCGACCGCTCGGTGAAGGTGAAGGACGACAGCCTGTACGTCACCTTCATGGGCTCCGACTTCACAGAGGAAGGCCGCAAGGCCGGCCGCTGGCTGGTGGAGAAGATGAAGGGCAACCCCGGCCCCATCAACATCGTGGAACTGCAGGGCACCGTGGGCTCGGCGCCGGCCATCGACCGCAAGAAGGGCTTCGAGGAAATCATCAAGGCCGACCCCAAGTTCAAGATCATTCGCTCGCAGACCGGCGACTTCACCCGCGCCAAGGGCAAGGAAGTGATGGAAGCCTTCCTGAAGGCCGAGGGCAAGAAGATCAATGTGCTGTATGCGCACAACGACGACATGGCGATCGGCGCCATCCAGGCCATCGAGGAAGCGGGCATGAAGCCGGCCAAGGACATCACCATCATCTCCATCGATGCGGTGAAGGGCGCCTTCGAAGCCATGATGGCCGGCAAGCTCAACGTGAGCGTGGAATGCAGCCCGCTGCTGGGCCCGCAGCTGATGAGCGCGGTGAAGGACATCGTGGCCGGCAAGCCGGTGCCCAAGCGGATCATCACGGAGGAAGGCATCTTCCCGATGGAAGTGGCGGCCGCCGAGTTCCCGAAGCGGAAATATTGACCACCCCCAGGCTACCCTGCTTCGCAGGTCCGCCCACCCCCTTCGAGGGGGCGCCGCCTGCGGCCTGGCAAAGCCAGTTCCGCGGCGGCCCCGAACGGGCCTGGCTTCGCCGGCCGGTTGGATTCCGCGACACGAACCACGCACAACACATCAAGGAGACCGCAATCATGAAACGCAGCACCTTCCTCAAGACCCTGGTGGCCTCCGTGGCCGCCACGGGGCTCATGGGCACCGCATCGCTCGTCCTCGCGCAGGACAAGGGCCTGGTGGCCGTGTCCATGCCCACCAAGTCCTCGGCGCGCTGGATCGCCGACGGCGACAACATGGTCAAGCAGCTCAAGGAAAAGGGCTACAAGGCCGACCTGCAGTACGCGGAAGACGACATTCCGAACCAGCTGGCGCAGATCGAGAACATGCTCACCAAGGGGCCGAAGGTGCTGGTCATCGCCGCCATCGACGGCACCACGCTGTCGGACGTGTTGCAGAAGGCGGCGGACAAGGGCGTGAAGGTCATCGCCTATGACCGGCTGATCCGCGGCTCGAAGAACGTGGACTACTACGCCACCTTCGACAACTTCCAGGTGGGCGTGCTGCAGGCCCAGTCGATCGAGAAGGCGCTCGACCTCAAGGGCGGCAAGGGGCCCTACAACATCGAGCTGTTCGGCGGCTCGCCCGACGACAACAACGCCTTCTTCTTCTACAACGGCGCGATGTCGGTGCTGGACCCCTACATCAAGAGCGGCAAGCTGGTGGTGCGCAGCAAGCAGATGGGCATGGACAAGGTGGGCACGCTGCGCTGGGACGGCGCAGTGGCGCAGGCGCGCATGGACAACCTGCTGTCGGCCTACTACAGCAAGGAGCATGTGGACGCGGTGCTGTCGCCCTACGACGGCCTGTCGATCGGCATCCTGTCCTCGCTCAAGGGCGTGGGCTATGGATCGGGCTCGCTGAAGATGCCGGTGGTCACGGGCCAGGACGCCGAAGTGCCGTCGGTGAAGTCGATGCTGCGCAAGGAGCAGACCTCCACCATCTTCAAGGACACGCGCGAACTGGCCAAGGTCACCGTGTCCATGGTCGACGCGATGATGGCCGGCAAGACGCCCGAGGTGAACGACACCAAGACCTACAACAACGGCGTGAAGGTGGTGCCCTCGTACCTGCTCAAGCCGGTGAGCGTGGATGCGAGCAACTGGAAGCAGGTGCTGGTGGACAGCGGCTACTACAAGGAATCGCAGATCAAATGACCGCTGGGCAGGGAGAGCTGCTCCTGGAAATGCGCGGCATCACCAAGACATTTCCGGGGGTCAACGCACTGGACAACGTGAATCTCGCCGTGCGCGCCGGCGAGATTCACGCGCTGGTGGGCGAGAACGGCGCGGGCAAGTCGACGCTGATGAAGGTGCTCAGCGGCGTCTACCCGGCCGGCTCGTACTCGGGCGACATCCGCTTCGGCGGCGAGGTGCGGCGCTTCAAGGGTATCGACGACAGCGAGAAGCTGGGCATCATCATCATCCACCAGGAGCTGGCGCTGGTGCCGCTTCTGTCCATTGCCGAGAACATCTTCCTGGGCAACGAGCGCGCGCGCGGCGGCATCATCGACTGGATGGAGGCCTACCAGCAGACGCGCGCGCTGCTGGCCAAGGTGGGCCTGAAGGAGGCGCCCACCACGCCGGTCACGCACCTGGGCGTGGGCAAGCAGCAGCTGGTCGAAATTGCCAAGGCGCTGTCCAAGGACGTGAAGCTGCTCATCCTGGACGAGCCCACCGCCAGCCTCAACGAGAGCGACAGCGACGCGCTGCTGCAACTGCTGCTGGAGCTCAAGGCGCACGGCATCACGTCCATCCTCATTTCGCACAAGCTCAACGAAATTTCGAAGGTGGCCGATTCGATCACCGTGCTGCGCGACGGCGCCACGGTCGAGACGCTGGACTGCCGCGCCGACGCGGTGAGCGAAGACCGCATCATCCGCGGCATGGTGGGCCGCGACATGGCGCACCGCTATCCGCAGCGCGATCCGCAGATCGGCGAGGTGGTGTTCGAGGTGCGCGACTGGCGCGTGCACCATGCGCAGCACGCGGAGCGCGAAGTGGTCAAGGGCGTGAACCTGAATGTGCGGCGCGGCGAGATCGTGGGCATTGCCGGGCTCATGGGCGCGGGGCGCACCGAGTTCGCCATGAGCGTGTTCGGCAAGTCCTACGGCCAGCGCATCAGCGGCAGCGCCTTCCTGCATGGCAAGCCCGTGGACATCGGCACGGTGAGCAAGGCCATCGCCCAGGGCATTGCCTACGTCACCGAGGACCGCAAGGCGCTGGGCCTGGTGCTGGACGAGGAGATCCGCAAGAACATCAGTCTGGCCAATCTGGGAGCCGTGTCCGAAGCCGGCGTGCTCGACACCGGCCGCGAGTTCCAGGTGGCCAGCGACTACCGCAAGGCGCTGAAGATCCGCTGCTCGGGCGTGGCCCAGCATGCGGTGCAGCTGTCGGGCGGCAACCAGCAGAAGGTGGTGCTGAGCAAATGGCTCTTCACCCGGCCCGAGCTGCTGATATTGGATGAGCCCACGCGCGGCATCGACGTGGGCGCCAAGTACGAGATCTACACCATCGTCGACCAGCTGGCGCGCGAGGGAAAGAGCATCCTCATGATTTCTTCCGAGCTGCCCGAGCTGCTGGGCATGTGCGATCGCATCTACGTCATGAACGAAGGCCGGCTGGTGGCGGAAATGCCGGTGGCAGAGGCCTCGCAGGAGCGCATCATGCGGGTCATCGTCAATTCTTCTTCAGGAGGCGGCGATCATGGCCAATGACGCAGCAAAGGCCGCGGACGCAGTGCATGCGGTGAGCACCGCGGCGGGGGCGGCGCCCGCGCCGGCCGACCACAAGCGCTTCTGGCAGAGCAACCTGCGCGAGTACGGCATGCTCATCTCGCTGGTGGCGATCATGGTGCTGTTCCAGGTGCTGACCGACGGCACGCTGATGCGGCCGCTCAACCTCACCAACCTGGTGCTGCAGAACAGCTACATCGTCATCATGGCGCTGGGCATGCTGCTGGTGATCGTGGCGGGGCACATCGACCTGTCGGTGGGTTCGGTGTGCGGCTTCATCGGCGCGCTGGCGGCGGTGCTGATGGTGCAGTACGACTGGCCCTACTTCCTCACCGGCGTGGTGTGCATCCTGGCCGGCGCGCTCATCGGCGCGGCGCAGGGCTGGTTCGTGGCCTTCCAGCGCATTCCGTCCTTCATCGTCACGCTGGCGGGCATGCTGGTGTTCAAGGGGCTCACGCTGGCGCTGCTGGCGGGGCAGTCGGTGGGGCCGTTTCCGGTGCAGTTCCAGCGGCTGAGCTCAGGGTTCATTGCCGATCCCTTCGACGGTGAGACGCTGCGGCTGTTCTCGCTGCTCCTGGGCATTGCGGCGGCGGTAGCGCTGGTGTTCTTCAAGATGCGCGGCCGCGCGCGGCTGGCCCGCTACGGCATGGAAGACGAACCCTATGCCTTCTTCCTGGGCAAGAACCTGTTCTTCGCCGCGGTCATCGTCTACTTCTGCTACCTGCTGGCCACCTACAAGGGGCTGCCGAACGTGCTGATCGTGATGGCGCTCCTGATCGTGCTCTACGACTTCGTCACCAACCGCACCACCATCGGCCGGCGCATCTATGCGCTGGGCGGCAACGAGAAGGCGGCGCGGCTGTCGGGCATCCACACGCAGCGGCTGGCCTTCCTCACCTTCGTGAACATGGGCGCGCTGGCGGCGCTGGCCGGGCTGGTGTTCGCGGCGCGCCTGAACACCGCCACGCCCAAGGCGGGCCTGGGCTTCGAGCTGGACGTGATCGCGGCCTGCTTCATTGGCGGCGCCTCGGCCTCGGGCGGCGTGGGCAGAGTGATGGGTGCGGTCATCGGCGCCTTCATCATGGGCGTGATGAACAACGGCATGTCCATCATGGGCATCGGCATCGACTACCAGCAGGTGATCAAGGGGCTGGTGCTGCTGGCGGCGGTGTTCATCGACGTCTACAACAAGAACAAGTGAGCGCGGCCATGTCCGATTCTTCCACTTCCTTGCCGGGCGCCGATGGCGCAGGCGCGGTGCTGCACCTGCAAGGCATTCACAAGCAGTTCCTGGGCGTGGCGGCGCTCAAGGGCGTTCATCTGCGGCTGCGCGCCGGCGAGATCCACACGCTCATGGGTCAGAACGGCGCCGGCAAGTCCACGCTCATCAAGGTGCTGACGGGCGTGTACCCGGTCGACGGCGGCGACATGTACCTGGAGGGCCGGCCCATTCGCCCCGCCTCGCCGCTGCAGGCGCAGCAGCTGGGCATCAGCACGGTCTACCAGGAGGTCAACCTCTGCCCCAACTTGTCGGTGGCGGAGAACGTGTTCGCCGGCCGCTATCCGCGCCGCGGATGGCTGCAGGGGCGCCGCATCGACTGGGCGGCGGTGCACCGGCGCACGCGCGAGCTGCTGGCGCGGCTGGACGTGGACATCGACGTGACGCGGCTGCTGTCGAGCTACCCGGTGGCGGTGCAGCAGATGGTGGCCATTGCGCGGGCACTGTCGGTATCGTCCAAGGTGCTGATCCTGGACGAGCCCACCTCCAGCCTGGACGACGAGGAAGTGCGCAAGCTCTTCGAGGTGCTGCGCCGCCTGCGCGGCCAGGGCCTGGCCATCTTGTTCGTGACCCACTTCCTCAACCAGGTGTATGCGGTGTCCGATCGCATCACGGTGCTGCGCAACGGCAGCTGGGTGGGCGAATGGAAGGCCGCCGAACTCGGGCCGCAGGCCCTGATCTCGGCCATGGTCGGGCGCGAGTGGGACATGGCCGCGGCCGCCACCGCGCATCGGCCTGCGCTGGCGGCCGATGCGCCGGTGCTGCTGGCCGCCGAGCAACTGGGCCAGCGCGGCCAGCTGCAGCCCACCGACCTGCAGCTGCGCGCGGGCGAGGTGGTGGGGCTGGCCGGGCTGCTCGGTTCCGGCCGCACCGAGTTGGCGAGACTGCTCTTCGGCCTGGCCAAGTCCGACGGCGGGCAGCTGCGCGTGGGCGGCGAGGCCGTCCAGTGGAGTGCGCCGGCCGACGCGGTGAAGCATGGCCTGGCCATGTGCCCGGAAGAGCGCAAGACCGAAGGCATCGTCGCGGAGCTGTCGCTGCGCGAGAACATCGCGCTGGCGCTGCAGGCGAGCCTCGGCCTCAGGCGCAACCTGTCGCGCGCCGAGCAGACGCAGCTGGCAGAGCGCTTCGTGAAGGCGCTGGGCATCAAGACGCCCAGCGTGGAGACGCCCATCGGCCTGCTGTCGGGCGGCAACCAGCAGAAGGCCATGCTGGCGCGCTGGCTGGCCACCGACCCGCGCCTCCTGCTGCTGGACGAACCCACGCGCGGCATCGACGTGGCGGCTAAGCAGGAAATCATGGACGAGATATTGCGGCTGGCCGCCTCGGGCATGTCGGTGCTGTTCATCTCGTCCGAAATGAATGAGGTGGTGCGCGTGTCGCACCGCATCGCCGTGCTGCGCGACCGGCGCAAGGTCGGCGAGTTGCCCGAAGGCAGCAGCGAAGACGCCGTGTACGACCTGATTGCTGCACAGACATGACCGAGCAGAACTCCCTCATTCGTACCGTGCTCCAGCACCGCCTGGCCTGGCCCGTGGCCACGCTCGTGCTGCTGCTGGCGCTCAACGCGGCCTTCAACCCGACCTTCCTGCACATCGAGTGGCGCGACGGGCACCTGTACGGCAGCCTGATCGACATCCTCAACCGGGCCGCGCCGCTGGTGCTGGTGGCGCTGGGCATGACGCTGGTGATTGCCACGCGCGGCATCGACATCTCGGTGGGCGCGGTGGTGGCCATCGCGGCCGCGCTGGCGGCCGCGATGATCGGCGGCTCGCTGGTGGTGAAGGACGGCGCGGCGGCGGAGGTGAGCCGCTTTCCCATGAGCCTGGCCATCGCCGCGGCACTGGCGGTGGCGGCCGTTTGCGGCTTGTGGAACGGCCTGCTGGTGGCGCGCATCGGCATGCAGCCGATCATTGCCACGCTGATCCTGATGGTGGCGGGGCGCGGCATCGCGCAGCTGATCACCGGCGGGCAGATCATCACCATCTACTACGCGCCGTATTTCTTCATCGGCGGCGGGTACCTGCTGGGGCTGCCCTTCGCGCTGTTCATCGCGGCCGGCGTGGCGGTGCTGATGTACCTGGCGGTCACGCGCACGGCGCTGGGGCTGTTCATCCAGTCGGTGGGCATCAATCCGGCGGCGGCGCACCTGGCCGGCGTGCGGGCGCGCAGGCTGATTGTGGGCGTGTACGTGTTCTGCGCCTTCTGCGCCGGACTGGCGGGGCTCATCATCAGCTCCAATGTGAAGAGTGCGGACGGCAACAACGCCGGGCTGCTGCTCGAGCTGGACGCCATCCTGGCCGTCACCCTGGGCGGCACAGCCCTCACCGGCGGACGCTTCAGCCTGGTGGGCAGCGTGATCGGCGCGCTCATCATCCAGACGTTGACCTATGCCATCTATTCCATGGGCGTGCCGCCCGAGATCAACCTGGTGGTGAAGGCGGTGGTGGTGTTCCTGGTGATGCTGCTGCAGTCGGCCGAGTTCCGTGCGCAGCTGCGCAGCCTGGTGTTCCGGCCGGTGCGCGGGGAGGTGCGGTCATGAGCGCAGTGGTGCCGATGAAATCGCAGGCCGCGCCGCAGAGCGAGGCGCCGGCCGGGCGGCAGGGCCGCAAGCTGCCGCCGCGCCTGCGCGGGCGCATGCTGCCGCTGGCGGTGACCGTGTCGCTCTTCGTGCTCATGGCCACGCTGGGCTCGGTCGTGTATCCGGGCTTCTTCTCGCTGCAGGTCTTTCTCAACCTGCTGATCGACAATGCTTTTCTTTGCGTGGTGGCGGTGGGCATGACCTTCGTCATCCTCTCCGGCGGCATCGACCTGTCGGTGGGGTCGGTGATCGCGCTCACGACCATGGTGTCGGCCGCGCTGGTGGAAAAGCAGGGATGGAGCCCGCTGCAGGTGATACCGCTGGTGCTGCTCATGGGCACCGTGTTCGGCGCCTTCATGGGCTTTCTCATCGAGCGCTTCCGGCTGCAGCCCTTCATCGTGACGCTGGCCGGCATGTTCCTGGCCCGGGGCCTTTGCTACGTGATCAGCATCGACTCGATCAGTATCACCAACGAGGTGTATTCGGACCTCTCCCGACTGCGCCTGCCGGTGTGGGGCGATGCTTCCATCTCGCTCAGTGCGTTGATTGCGCTGGTTGTGGTGGCCATCGCGGTCTACGTGGCGCACTGGACACCGTTCGGCCGCGCGGTGTACGCGGTGGGCGGCAACGAGCAGTCGGCCGTGCTCATGGGCCTGCCCGTGCGCGGCACCATCATTGGCGTGTACACGCTGTCGGGCTTCTGCTCCGCGCTCGCGGGCGTGCTGTTCACCTTCTACATGCTGTCGGGCTACGGCCTGCATGCATTGGGGCTGGAACTGGACGCCATCGCCGCCGTGGTGATCGGCGGCACGCTGCTGACCGGTGGCGTGGGCTATGTCGTGGGCACGCTGTTCGGCGTGATGATGCTGGGCATCATCCAGACGCTGATCGCATTCGACGGCACGCTGAGTTCCTGGTGGACGCGCATCGTGGTGGGTGCGCTGCTGTTCGTGTTCTGCCTGCTGCAGCGCTTGCTCGGCGCGCGGGCGGAGCGGCACTAACGGGCGGGAAGAGGAGCGCGAAGCGGCTGCATGGCAGCGCCTCGCGCGTCCCTCCAGCTATTCGCGACTTGCTCAATTGATGGTCGACGGACCGGGCGCCCTTGGCGGCGGCACGGTGGCGGGCACCGGTGGTGTGGCCGGCATCGGCTCTGCAGCAGGCGGGATCGTCGTCGAACGCGGCATGGACGAGCTGCCCGGCAGCGTACTCGGCAGGGTGTTCGGCGGTGGCACGGTGCTCGCCGGCGGCATGGTGCTTGCGGGCTGCACCGTCGTCGAGACCGGGGCCTGGGTGACCGTTTCGCGGATGGCGCCACCGCCCAGGACGCTGCCCTCGATGGTGGTGTTGCCGGCGCCGGTCACGCGCTGTTCGCAGGCCTTGCGGTCTTCGGCGGGCTGCGCCTGGCAGCGTGCCAGGGCGTTCTGGCGGTAGGTGGCATCCGAGGCATGCGTCAGGTTGCCCTGGCGCGAAGCCTGGGCCGCGGCACCCGCCTCGCGAATGCAGGCGGCCTTGTCCTGCTGGATCTGGCCGCACATCGCACGTTCGGTCTGGTAGGTGCTTGTGCCGCCCTTGGCGCTGGTGCCGGCCGCGAAGGCGGAAGGCAGGGCGACGAGGCTGCCGGCGGCCAGCATGGCCATTGCGCAGCTTTGACGGAAGGCATTCATGGCTCACTCCTTGAGAAACGTGGCGCAACGCATGGCTGCGCTGCGTGGCACGGTTCTCAAAGTCTGGGCGCCGCATGGACGCTGCCATGTGCGAAATGCGAAGAAGATCCTTGTCAGCGAAGCGGCAACGATCCCTGTGGGACTGCGCCGTCAGCGGGGGAAATCCGCGTCAACCGCCAGGCCACAGCTTCGCGAAATCGAAGGTCAATTGCCGATGGTGCCGGATGGACAGCAGATACACGGTGCCGGCGGCTTCCGAAACTGTGTAGAGGATCAGGTAGTCCCCGTGCAGATACTCGCGCAGTGCAGCCGGAGCACCGGCCGGCAAGGCTGCGAGTTGTGCCAGGGCCTCGGCGGATTGCGGTGGCGCCGCCAGATAGGCGCGACCGATGCGTGGGAAATGCCGCAGATTTGGAATGACGGTTGCGCGCAACTCGTCAAGCAACGCGTCATAGGCAAATGGTGCATCGGCTTCGGCAAGGAATGTCTCGATGGATTCCAGGCGTTCGATGAAGCTGGCCGTCAGCTCGACGCGGCAAACTCTTTCAGCCACGCTTCTTGGCTGGCCGTGAGCGCACTGAATTCCTGGCCGTGGCTGCGCGCCGCTCTTGCAGCAAACCAATCGCTGCATCCGCTTCGAAGGTCCGCTTGGCCGCGATATCGGCAAGGCCGCGCCTGGCGTCCTCGATCAGCAGCAGATGAATGCGCTCCCTTTCGAGCCGGTGGTAGTAGTCGAGCCGGTCGGCGTCGATCAGCGCCACATAGCTCTCGCCATTCTTCGTGATGATCTTCTCTGCGCCAGCCTTCGCCTGGTCGGCCAGATCCGAAAGGTTGGAGCGTGCCTGCGTGAACGGCACGACATCGCTGGTGGCAAAACCCATGGCCGTCTCCTGTTCAGTGGGATAGCATGAATCTGTACAGTTTAATGCACAGAGTCATGCCCGGCGCTCAAGCTTCCGCGATCCGCTTTTGCAAGTGCGCCAGCGCCTCTTCCACCTGGTCCACCAGGATCAGCGACAGATCGCCCGGCTGCAGGCGCGCCAGGGCCTTGTCGATGGCGATGAATTCGCCGCGGATCTCGTCGATGTGGCTGGTGCGGGTGGCGCCTTGCAGCCCCTGGCGCAGCAGGGCCATCACTTCGCCGTCGGCGCGGCCGCGCTGCGCTGCATCCTGATACAGGATGACGTCGTCGAAGGCCTTGCCCAGGATGGCGGTCTGGTCGCGGATGTCTTCGTCGCGCCGGTCGCCCGCGCCGCTGATCACCACCGAGCGGCGCTTGGCCGGCATGGTGTCCACGGCCGACACGAGTGCGCGCATGGCGTCGGTGTTGTGGCCGTAGTCGGCGATCACCGTGGCGCCCCTGTAATCCATGACGTTGAAGCGCCCCGGCACGCCGTGCGTGTCGCTCTTGAAGCTGGCCAGGCCGCTGCGGATGGTGTCCCAGTCCAGGCCCACGCCCCAGGCCGCGGCCACCGCCGCCATCACGTTGTCGACCTGGAAGCCGATGGTGCCGCCCCGGGTGATGGGCACATCGCGCAGCGGCACGCGCTCGCGCCACGAGCCTTCCGAGGCCACCACCGCGTCCTGGTCGACGAACACCGTCCGCTTGCCCTGCGCGCGGTGCGTGGCCATGACCGGGTGGCTGCGGTCCGCCGAGAAGAAGATGACGTGGCCGGGGCAGCCCGCAGCCATGGCCGCCACGTTGGGGTCGGCCGCGTTGAGCACGGCCCAGCCGCCAGGTGCCACGTTGCGCACGATCACGCGCTTGAGCACCGCCAGCTCTTCCACCGAGGTGATGTAGTTCAGGCCCAGGTGGTCGCCCTGGCCGAGGTTGGTGACCACCGCCACCTGGCAGCGGTCGAAGCCCAGGCCCTCGCGCAGGATGCCGCCGCGCGCGACTTCGAACACGGCCGCGTCCACCTCGGGATGCAGCAGCACGTTGCGCGCGCTCTTGGGGCCGCTGCAGTCGCCGCTGTCGGTCTGGCGGCCGTCCACGTACACGCCGTCGGTGTTGGTCATGCCCGTGCGCAGCCCGCTGGATGCCAGCAGGTGGTTGATGAGGCGTGCGGTGGTGGTCTTGCCGTTGGTGCCGGTGACGGCCACCACCGGAATGCGGCCGTCGTCGCCGGGCGCGAAGAGGGTGTCCATGACCGCCTCGCCCACGGCGCGGCCGCGCCCGAAGGAGGGCGAGATGTGCATGCGCAGGCCGGGCGCGGCGTTCACTTCGACCACGCCGCCGCTTTGCTCTTCGAGCGGCACCAGCACGTTCTCGCAGACCATGTCCACGCCGCAGATGTGCAGGCCCACCATCTGCGCGGCGTCGACGGCGCGCGCGGCGATCTCGGGGTGCACCGTGTCGGTCACGTCGGTGGCGGTGCCGCCGGTGGAGAGGTTGGCGTTGTTGCGCAGCACCACGCGCTGGCCCAGCTCGGGCACGCTGTCCGGCGTGAGGCCCTGCGCCTCCAGGCGGCCGATGGCGATGTCGTCCAGGCGGATCTTGGTGAGCGAGGTGGCATGGCCTTCGCCGCGGCGCGGATCCTGGTTGACGGTGTCGACCAGCTGGCGCACGGTGCTCGTGCCGTCGCCGATCACCTGCGGCGGATCGCGCCGCGCGGCGGCCACCAGCCGGTCGCCCACCACCAGCAGGCGGAAGTCGAAGCCGGGCAGGAACTTCTCGACCATGACCTCGCCGTACTCGGCCGCCGCGTCGTAGGCGGCCAGCAGCTGCTCGCGCGTGCCGATGTTGACAGTGACGCCCTTGCCCTGGTTGCCGTCCTGCGGCTTGACCACCACCGGCAGGCCGATGTCCTGCGCAGCGGCCCAGGCGTCCTCGACGTCGGTGACCGGACGGCCCAGCGGCACCGGCACGCCGGCGGCATTGAGCAGCTGCTTGGTCAGTTCCTTGTCCTGCGCGATGGATTCGGCCACGCCGGAGGTCGCATCCACCTCGGCGGCCTGGATGCGCCGCTGCTTGGAACCCCAGCCGAACTGCACCAGGCTGCCGCGCGTGAGGCGGCGGTACGGAATGCCGCGCGCCACGGCCGCGTCGACGATGGAGCCGGTGCTCGGGCCCAGGCGCTCGTCCTCGTCCAGCTCGCGCAGCTGCGCGATGGCGGCGCTGGCATCGAAGGGCTGGTCGGCCAGGGCGGCCTCGATGAGCTGCTGCGCCAGCTTCATGGCCAGCCGGCCCACGGCCTCTTCGCCGTACTGCACCACCACCTGGTAGACGCCTTCATCGGTGGTGTGGGTGGTGTGGCCGAAGTTGACCGAGCAGCCGGCATGCGCCTGCAGCGACAGTGCGGCGTTTTCGAGCACATGCGCCAGCGCCAGCGGCTGGCCGAGCACCACCGGGTGCAGCTCGCCGATGGTGGGAAACAGCGCGCGCAGGCGCTGCTCGAAACCGGGCAGGTCGCCGATGACGTTCTCGGCGCCCTCGCATTTCACGATGGCTTCGATGGCCGTGTGGCGGCTCCAGAGGTTGGGGCCGCGAAGGGCGCGGATGCGGGTGACTTCCATGGGGGTCTTGTCGTTGTCTTGTCCGAAGGCGTCTGGCCGGGGGCTCAGGCCAGCTGCTGCAATTGCGAATCGACGAAGGGCACGCTCTGCGACAGCTGCAGCGAGGCCAGCGCCGCCTGCAGGTCGGCCTCGAAGGCTTCGACGCCGGCGCCGATGAGGTTGAGCGGAATGCCCAGCGCCCACGCGGCCGCCACCGCGGCCAGCAGGCTTTCCAGGCTCACGCCGGCGTGGGTGGCGCGCCAGGCGGTCAGGCGGCCCAGGCCGGGCAGGAAGGATTCGCTCGGGCCGTTGGCCAGCACGATGCGGTCTTGCCGCACCAGCACCGCCTTGCCGCCCTTGGCCTGGTGTTCGGCCAGGGCCGGGGCCTGTGGATTGGCGCTGTAGAGGATGACGTCGCCGTCGCACAGCGGTGCCAGGCCCGCCACGCGCTCATCGGCGGCGTTGAGCACGGCGGTGCCTTCGGGCAGCACCACGTCCACCTGCGTGCGCAGCACCTTCACCATCTGGTCGCTTTCGACGATGTCGAAGGCGGCCAGGTCCTCGTAGCCGTCGAGGTCGGTGACGATGCCCACCTGGCAGCGGTCGTAGGGCAGGCCGTCGGCCAGGATGGTGCGGGCGCCGTTCTCGATGACCACCGCCTGCACCGAGCGGTTGACCAGCAGGCGGTGGCCCGCCGCCCAGTTGGCGCTGTCGCGTGCGTCGACGCGGCGGCGCTCCAGGAACAGCCCGTCGCGGCAGGCCAGGCCCGTGTGCTGGCCGCTCAGGCCGACCAGCCAGGCCACCAGGCGCGCCAGCACCGCGGTATCTTGCGAGCCGGCCACGCCCACCACCGGAATGCGGCCGGGGGCGCTGTCTTCGCCGCCGTCGGGGAAGAGGTGGTCGCAGATGGCGCGGCCCACCGGGCGGGGCGAGCCGATGGCGGGCTTCAGGTGCATCAGCAGGCCGGGGCCGGCGTTGACCTCGACGATGGCGCCGCCCTGCGCTTGCAGCGGCTTGGAGATGTCCTGCGCCACCAGGTCGATGCCGGCAATGTCCAGGCCCACCACGCGGGCGGCCAGCACGGCGGCATGGGCCACTTCGGGGTGGACCTGATCGGTGCAGTCCACGCCCAGGTTGCCGTTGCGCTGGATGGTGACCACGCGGCCGGCCGCCGGCACCGAGGCGCCGTCCAGCTTCTGGCGCTGCAGCTCGAGCTGCAGCTTGGCGTCGGTTTCCAGCACGATCACGTCCAGCGGGTATTCCTCTTCCGCGCCGCGGCGCGGGTCGCTGTTGAGCTGGCTGTCGATGAGCTCGGCCACGGTCTGCTGGCCGTCGCCGGTCACGGTGATGATCTCGCCGCGCGCAGCGGCCACCACCTGGCCGCCCACCACCAGCAGGCGGTGCTCGGAGCCGCGCACGAAGCGCTCGACCATCACGTCGCTGCCCTCGGGCTCGGCCACTGCGAAGGCGGCGATGACTTCCTCGCGGGTGTTCAGCTCCAGCGACACGCCGCGGCCGTGGTTGGCGTCGGACGGCTTGACGGCCACAGGCAGGCCGATGTCCTCGGCGGCTTCCCAGGCTTCTTCCGCGCTTTCGACCACCTGGCCTTCGGGCACCGGCACGCCGCAGCTTTGCAGCAGCGACTTGGTCAGCTCCTTGTCGCTGGCGATGGATTCGCCAATGGCGCTGGTGTAATCGGTCTCGGCGGTCCAGATGCGCTGCTGCGTGGCGCCGTAGCCCAGCTGCACCAGGTTGCCCGAGTTCAGGCGCAGGTGCGGAATGCCGCGGTCGGTGGCGGCGCCCACGATGCTGGCGGTGCTCGGGCCCAGGTAGCAGTCGTCCAGCTTGGCCTTCACCGCGCTCACCGCGGCCTGCACGTCGGCCGCGCCGAAGGGGGTGTTGTTGATGGCGGCCATCAGCAGCTTGTGGCCTTGGGCCAGGGCTTCGCGCGCCACCTGCTCGTCGCGGGCGCGGAACACCATGCGGTAAACGCCGTGCTTGGAGGTGCTGCGCGTCTGGCCGAAGCCGGTGGGCATGCCCGCCAGGTTGAGCAGCTCGATGACGACATGCTCCAGCACGTGGCCGGCCCAGGTGCCTTCCTGCAGGCGCTGGATGAAGCCGCCGCGCTCGCCCACGCCGCAGTGGTGCTCGATGAGCGCCGGCAGCAGGCCCGTCAGGCGGTCGGTGAAGCCGTCGATCTTGTTGGAGGGGAAGTCTTCCAGCGCGCCCAGATCGAGCCAGACTTCGAGCACCGGACGGTAGGTCCAGATGTTGGGACCGCGCAAATAGTTGACGCGAAGCAGTTGGATGTCGTCGAAACGGGTCATGGAAACGTTCGTATGGCGTTGCGGGTCGCTGTCATGGGCGGCGGACCCGAGAAGAAAACGCCCTTGGGTATCGGTCAAAATCGGCGCCCGCGGGAGACCTGACACAGGGCTCCGAGCATGTGCTCACGGTCGGCCAACTCACAAAACATGCAACTTCAAGATTCACGGGCTGCCCCGGAGGGCGACATTGGCAAGACCGCGCAGGTACTGAAAAACCGGCTCGTTCCCGGGGAAAACGTTCTGGCAACCTTGGTGGTTGACCTTGACGCCAACCTGCACTTCGGTGCCGGCCAGATCATGCTGACCGACCGGCGCCTGCTGGCGTCGGACGAGACCGGCAATGCTCGTGAGTGGTCGCTCGCTACGCCGGATCTGGCGCTGCAGCTCACCGATCACGCGGGCGTCGGCACGCTGGACCTGGTCGACGGCCGCCAGCTGCTGGGCCGTTGGTACTACACGCTGGCCGGCCAGGCGGCGGCGCTGCGGCTGCTCAAGCTCTTCGAGCAGCGCGAAAGCCGCGCCGCCGTTCCGGAAGACGAGACGCCCGCCGAGCCGGATGCCGACACCGAACTGCAGACACCGCCCTCCACCTGGGGCCTGCTCCGCCTGGGCCGCTTTGCCCGGCCGTACCGCAAGCAGCTCATCACCGGCTTCGTGCTCACGCTGCTGTCCACCGCCGCCACGCTGGTGCCGCCCTACCTGACCATTCCGCTGATGGACGACATCCTGATTCCGTTCCAGAACGGCAAGGCGATCGATCCGATGCTGGTGGTCATGTACCTGGCTGGCCTGCTGGGCGCCGCGCTGCTGGGCTGGGGCCTGGGCTGGGCGCGCACCTACCTGCTGGCGCTGGTGTCCGAGCGCATCGGTGCCGACCTGCGCACCACCACCTACGAGCACCTGCTCACGCTGCCGCTGGATTACTTCGGCGGCAAGCGCACCGGCGACCTGATGGCGCGCATCGGCTCCGAGACCGATCGCATCAACGTTTTCCTCTCGTTGCATGCGCTCGATTTCGCCACCGACGTGCTGATGATCGTGATGACGGCGGCCATCCTCATTTCCATCAACCCTCTGCTGGCGGTGGTCACGCTGGTGCCGCTGCCCTTCATCGCCTGGATGATCCACGTCGTGCGCGACCGCCTGCGCACCGGCTTCGAGAAGATCGACCGCGTGTGGGGCGAGGTGACCAATGTGCTGGCCGACACGATTCCCGGCATTCGGGTGGTGAAGGCCTTTGCCCAGGAAAAGCGCGAGGCCGAGCGTTTTCGCACGGCCAATGCCTACAACCTGAAGGTCAACGACCGGCTCAACAAGACCTGGTCGCTGTTCACGCCCAGCGTGTCGCTGCTCACCGAGATCGGCCTGCTGGTGGTGTGGGGCTTCGGCATCTGGCAGGTGGCGCGGGGCAGCATCACGGTGGGTGTGCTGACCGCATTCATCGCGTACATCGGGCGCTTCTACACGCGGCTCGATTCGATGAGCCGCATCGTCTCGGTCACGCAGAAGGCGGCGGCCGGCGCCAAGCGCATCTTCGACATCCTGGACCATGTGAGCAACGTGCCGGAGCCGGTCAACCCGGTCAAGCTGCAGTCCGTGCAGGGGCGCATCGAGTTGAACGACCTGGGCTTTCGCTACGGCAGCCGCGCCGTCATCCGCGACCTCGACCTGACGATCCAGCCCGGCGAGATGATCGGCCTGGTGGGCCACAGCGGCTCGGGCAAGAGCACGCTGGTCAACCTGATCTGCCGCTTCTACGACGTGACCGACGGCGCCATCAAGGTGGACGGCACCGACATCCGCCGCTTTGCCGTGGCCGACTACCGCCGCCACGTGGGCCTGGTGCTGCAGGAGCCCTTTCTCTTCTTCGGCACCATCGCGCAGAACATCGCCTACGGCAAGCCCGATGCCACGCGCGAGGAAATCGTGGCGGCCGCGCGCGCGGCGCATGCGCACGACTTCATCCTGCGCCTGCCGCAGGGCTACGACTCGCTGGTGGGCGAGCGCGGCCAGGGCCTGTCGGGCGGCGAGCGCCAGCGCATCAGCATCGCGCGGGCGCTGCTGATCGACCCGCGCATCCTCATCCTCGACGAAGCCACCTCGGCGGTCGATACCGAGACCGAGAAGGAAATCCAGAAGGCGCTGGACAACCTGGTGCAGGGCCGCACGACCATTGCCATTGCCCACCGCCTGTCCACGCTGCGCAAGGCCGACCGCCTGGTGGTGATGGACCGCGGCGAGATCGTCGAGGTCGGCCCGCACGACGAACTGATGGAAAAGCAGGGCGCCTACTGGCGCCTGTACCAGGCCCAGGCACGGCAGGTGGACGACGACGGCGAGACGCCTGCCGCCGCGCCTTCGCCAACCCATGCGGCGCATCCCGCAGGAGACGCCTGATGAAGAGCGCCATGCAAGACCTGACACTCGAGCGCGACGGCCTGGGCCGCCTGCTGCATATCGCCGGTGACGGCACGCCCGAGCCCGTGGTGCCGGTGCGCGCCTTTCCGCTCACCGCGCCCGACCACGGCATCTCGCTGGTGGGCAGCGACGGACGCGAGCGCGTGTGGATCGACGAGCTGTCCGCCGTGCCCGAGGCCTCGCGGCGGCTGCTGGGCGAGGTGCTCGCCGTGCGCGACTTCGCGCCCACGCTGCGCGCCCTGCACAAGGTGTCCAGCTTCGGCGTGCCGAGCACCTGGAGCGTGAGCACCGACCGCGGCGACACCAGCTTCGTGCTCAAGGCCGAGGAAGACATCCGCCGGCTGGAAGACGGGGCGCTGCTCATCGCCAGCGCCGCGGGCGTCCAGTTCCGCGTGCCCGATCCGGCGGCGCTGGACCGGCATTCCCGCAAGCTGCTCGAACGCTTTCTCTGAGGAGGCTGCCATGCACAAGTCCGCACTCGTCCTCTTTTCCGGCGGTCAGGATTCCACCACCTGCCTGGCCGATGCGCTCGTGCGCTTCGAGCGCGTCGAGACGCTCGGCTTCGACTACGGCCAGCGCCACAGCATCGAACTGGACGTGCGCCTGCAGGTGCTGGAGCGCCTGCGCCGCGAGTTCCCTCACTGGGACGCCAGGCTGGGCGAAGACCACCTGCTCAAGCTCGACGTGCTGGCGCAGGTGAGCGAATCGTCGCTCACCCAGGACATCGCCTTTGCCATGCAGGCCAACGGCCTGCCCAACACCTTCGTGCCGGGTCGCAACCTGCTGTTCCTGACGCTGGCCGGTGCGCTGGCGTACCGGCGCGGGCTGGAGGTGATCGTCACCGGCGTGTGCGAGACGGACTATTCCGGCTACCCCGATTGCCGCGACGACACCATGAAGGCGATGCAGCTCGCGCTGTCGTTGGGCATGGACCGGCGCCTGGTGGTCGACACGCCGCTCATGTGGCTGGACAAGGCCCAGACCTGGGCCCTGGCCGAGCGCCTGGGCGGCCAGGCGCTGGTGCGCCTCGTCGTCGAAGCCACCCACACCTGCTACGAAGGCGAGCGTGGCCAGTTGCACGCCTGGGGCCATGGCTGCGGCCACTGCCCCGCATGCGAACTGCGGGCGCGAGGCTGGGAGCGCTATGCCGCCAGCCGCGCATCCGTCGGCTGATCACGCGACCGGCGCGTAGTAGGCGACCATGCGCCCCAGCCGGCGGATCACGTCGGAGGTGACGATGAACTGCGGCTTCTCGCGCTTCACATACGGCTCGATCTCCGGCGGGTTGTCGGCCGGATAGGGCGAGGTGTCGTAGATATCGCCCACGTGCTTGCTGCGGTAGGCCGTGCCCGTGTAGGGCGCGCTCGGGCCGTCGCCGCGGTAGGGGTTGACCACCTCGGGCACCGGCGAGGTCCAGTAGCCCTTGTCGCCCAGGTCGGCGATGAGCTGGTCCACCTCGCTTTGCGGCACCGTCGGCGTGACCATCTTGGCGCCCGCGAACAGGTCCGCGAAATCCACCTCGCGGATGCCGAAGTACTTGGGCAGCGCCGTGGGCTGCGTCACCTTCAGCGGCGAGCGCGAGACCATCTCCGCCACCGCGGCGTCGCTCATGCCGGCCAGCTGGGCATAGCGGTTCTCCAGGTTGGCGATGTTGACTGCGCGGCCGGCCGAGTAGTGGCTGATGGTGTTGGTGATGTCCTTGTCGAAGAAGTAGGCGCCGTTGTTGATGTTGGAGCCGTAGCGGTGCACGTACAGCGGCTCGTTGGTGTCGAGCTCGACGAAGGTGGGGTGCGTGCGCCCGCCGCCCAGCAGCGGATTGCGCTGGGCTGCGTCGGCCGGCAGCGGCACCGTCTTGAGCCAGGCGATGGCTTCGGGAATGCGCGCCAGGAACTTGCGGTCGCCGGTCAGCGTGAAGTAGTTGAACAGCTGCTGGATGTTGGTCTGCGTGGTGTGGGTGGCCAGCGAGCGCGGCTCATAGCTGCGCGCACCGGCGGGGGCGCCGGCCGGGCGGCCATTGGTGGCGCGCGACAGGTGCTGCAGGCTCCAGCCGGCCTGCGGTCCGGTGTTCTGCAGCGCGCGCATGCATTCCATGGCGCGCGAGATGTTCTCCAGCAGGTCGGTGCGGCCCAGGGCCATCACGCACATGGTGAGGAACTTGATGTTCTCGCCCATCACGTCGTCGTTGAAGGTCACGTGCAGCGTGTAGTCGCCGTCTTCCATGCCGGCGCGCGCGCCCGGCGGCAGCTGGCCGGGGTTGGGCAGCGGCATCGAGGCCTTGGAGCCGGCGTAGTGCGGAAAGCGCTGCGGCCAGCCGCCGTTGGCAATGCCCAGTTCGGGACCGAACTGCGCGTTGCGGATGAAGTCGATGGCCTTGAGCAGCGGCGCCTCGAAGCGGCGGTCGCGCTCCTCGAGGTACATGCGCAGCATGAGCTGCGAGGCGACGGCGGTGCCGGCGTCGTCGAAGGTGGCGTTGCCGTAGTAGTTCTGGAACTCCTCCAGCCGCCAGCCGTTCTTGCCGATGGTCTGGTACCAGTGCTTGAGCGACTCTTCGCCCGCGAAGTCGTAGATGTAGTTCCAGCCGCCCGACGGATGCTGCGCCTCGGCCACCGCCAGGGCGGTGCGCTTGGCCGCCTGGTAGAAGCGCTCGTGGCCGGTGGCGTGGTAGGCGTCCAGAAAGATGTGGCCCATCGACGGCGTGCCCGGCGGCTGGATCCAGCACATGGTGCGCTTGGCTTCCATCTCGCCGAAGGTCTGGCTCAGGTCCGGCGAGTACGACCAGACGTAGCCGCCGCGGTACGACACCACCTCGTCGAGGTAGCTCACGGCGCGCTTCATGGCGTTGAGGGCTTCGCGCTTGGGATCGGGTTTGCCGGACAGGGCGTCGGCCGAGGTCTTGGCCGACGAGGCGGTGGCCGTGCTGCCATCGCTGCCGCCACCGCCGCAGGCGGCCAGTGCGAGGGGGCTCAGGCCCGCGGACAGGAATGCACGTCGTTGCATGGACATGGGAGGTCTCCGGTTGTGTTGTGGAATGGGAAGGCGCGCGATTGTTATCAGTCATCGTACAACTAGGGATCAAAGGGTTGGGCCGGGCGAACCCTAGTGGCACCGGCAGGCGGAGTCGATTTAAATCCCGCGCGCGCGACAGACACGAATGGAGATAGTCAGTCCAGCTGGCTGTGGCCGGCAGGAGAGCCGCTGTGCTGGCCCCACGCGTCGCCTTCACTCAGCTTTCAAATTGAATCTTTAGTCATACGTTGTCGTATAACTTGGAAACAAATAGAGCCGCATGGTGGCGCGGCTCGCTGCGCGGGCGAGCCGGCGGCAGGGGACAGGCGTCAGCTTTCCGCGGCGACGAGGCGGAAGCGCGCTGCCGCCGCGTCCGGCTCGTGCACCAGGTTCCAGCGCTTGCCGTGGTGCTCGCCCACCGCGGCGCGGTGCGCGATCGACACCATGGCGCCGCCGGCCTGCTGCACCTGGGCGACCAGGCGCTGGTAGAGCGTGCGTTCGGCCTCGGAATCCAGCGCACTGGTGGCCTCGTCGGCGAAGAGCCAGGAGGGCTTCTTGAGCAGCACCCGCGCAATGGCCAGGCGCTGCTGCTCGCCGCCGGAGAGCTTCTGGCTCCAGGCGTCGCTGTCGTCCAGCCGGCTTTCCAGCTGGGGCAGCAGGGCGTCCTTCAGCGCCTGGCGAAGCGCCTCGTCGGTGTAGGCGCTGGCCGGCTCGGGATAGGCCAGCGCATCGCGCAGGCGGCCGTCGGGCACATAGGGGCGCTGGGGAATGAACATGGCGTCCTTCGGCACCTGGGCCTTGCCGCGCGCAAAGGGCCAGATGCCGGCCAGCGTGCGGAACAGGGTGGACTTGCCGCTGCCCGAGGGGCCCTGCAGCAGCACCGTGTCGCCCGGCTGCACCGCCAGCGAGGTGTCGGCCAGCAGCGCGGTGCCATCGGGCAGGGCGATGGACAGGCCATCGGCGCGCAGCGCCGGGGCAGCAGCGGCCGGCTCGGTGCGCGCCACTTCGCCCAGGTCGCTCGCATGCGCCCGCATGGCGGCCTCGAAGCTGGTCAGGCGGTCTGCGGTGGCGCGCCACACGGCCACGCGGTCGTAGTTGTCGACGAACCACGAGAGCGCGTCCTGCACGCGGCCGAAGGCCGAGTTCACCTGCATCAGCTGCCCCAGCTGGATGGTGCCGGCAAAGAAGCGCGGTGCCTGCACGATGAAGGCGAACACCACCGAGGCCTGGCCGAACAGCGAAGTGAAAGCCACCAGGTTCTTCTGCTGCTTGATGAGCCTGAGGTAGTTGCCCAGCACTGCGCCGAAGCGGTTCTGCAGTTGGCCGTGCTCCACGGGCGCGCCGCGGTCCAGCGCGATGGCTTCGCTGTATTCGCGCACCCGCACCAGGTGGTGGCGGAAGTCGGCCTCGAAGCGCTGCTGCCTGAAATTCAGCCCGATCAGCGGACGGCCGATGTAGTGCGTGATGACCGTGCCGGCCACGCAGTACAGCACCGCCAGCCAGACCATGGAACCGGCCACGCTGAATTCATGGCCGCCCAGCGTGAAGCTGAAGGTGCCCGACAGGCCCCACAGGATGCCCACGAAGCTCACCAGCGTGACCACCGCATTGAGCAGGCCCATCGACAGCGTCATGGTGTAGTCGGTGAACATCTGCATGTCCTCCTGGATGCGCTGGTCGGGGTTGTCCGGCGGCGCATCGAGCTGCTTCGCATAGCGCGCCAGTTCCAGGCGGTAGAAGGTGTTGTTGGCCATCCAGCGGCCCAGGTAGTCGCGCGTCATCCAGGCGCGCCAGCGCAGCTGCAGCAGCTGCGTCAGGTAGAACTTGAAGATGGCGATGACGATGTAGATCGCGGCGATCTTGCAGAAGTAGATCATCTCGCGCCAGAACACGGCCTGGTCCTTGTTCTGCAGCGCGTCGTAGAAGCGCGCATACCACTGGTTGTTGAGCACCAGCATGTAGACCACGCCCAGGTTGAGCGCGACGATGGCCAGCAGCAGGCCGCGCGCCGTCCAGCGCTCCTCGCTGCGGCTGAAGTAGGGCGCCGCGAGCGCGCCGATGCGGCGCATGGTGGTCCAGATGGATGTGCGGGGGGACGGAGACGATGAGGGCTGCGTGTCAGTGGCCATGTTCTTCGGTCGGCTGGAGGACGCCGCGTGGGTGCAATGCGCCATCCTAGCGTCCGGGCCGGCCTGGCCCTTAACTCGCGCTGAAGCGCGCCGCGGTCGTGTGCCTAGCGTGGGTTGCTGATGCCGCTGGCCACATGCCCGGCCGGCACATGGCGCGCGGCCGAATCCACATGGCCGGTCTGGTCGTCGAAGAAGAAGTCGGGCTCGAACTCGCGCAGGAACTCGCCCTTGGGCAGCCCGCCGAGGAACATGGCTTCGTCCACGCGGATGTTCCAGTTCATCAGGGTCTGGATGGCCCGGCGGTGCGCCGGTGCGCCGCGCGCCGTGACCAGCGCCGTGCGAATGCGCATGCCGGTGCTGGCCGCCTGCTGCAGACGGTGCAGCGCCACCAGGAAAGGCTTGAACGGCCCGGCGCCCAGCGGCACCGCGGCCTTGCTGCTCTCGTGCGCCTGGAAAGCGTCCAGGCCTTCGCGCTGGAACACCTGCTCGGCCTCGTCGGAGAACAGCACGGCATCGCCGTCGAAGGCGATGCGCACTTCGTCCGGGTGCTGGCTGCCGGCCAGCGCGCCGTCGACCCGGACGTGCGCGGCGGGAAAGCCGGCCGCGAGGGCCTCGCGCACGTCCTGCGCATTGGCCGACAGGAAGATGTCGGCATTGAGCGGCCGCAGGTAGCGAAAGGGCGGCCGGCCCTGGGTGAACACCCCCCGCTGCACACGCAGCTCGGCCGCGGCGCCGGAATTGAAGATGCGCATGCCGGACACCGGGTCGTTGCGCGAGAGGATGACCACTTCCACCCGCTGCACGCCGTCATCGTTGAAACGCAGCAGCTTGCGGATCATCGACGAGGCGATGCCCGGCGCGGCTGGTACGTCGACCCGCTCCAGCTGCAGCCGCATGTAGGCCTCGGGGTCGCCGGCATCGAACAGGCGGTTTTCTTCCTCGAGGTTGAACAGCGCCCTCGACGAGATCGCCACCACCAGCTTGTCGTCGAGCGTGACGGGCATGGCTACTTCACGAACTGGTTGAGCTGGATGATCGGCAGCAGCACCGCCAGCACGATCATCATCACCACGCCGCCCATCGCGACGATGAGCAGCGGCTCCAGGATGGTGGCCAGCTGCATGGCGCGGCGCTGCACCTCGGCGCTGAGCTGGTTGGCGGCGCGCTGCAGCATGGTGGGCAGCTGGCCGGTCTGCTCGCCCAGGCGGGCGAACATCGAGACCAGCGGCGGGAAGCGCTTCTTCTGCGCCAGGGCCGAGGCCAGCGGGGCGCCTTCGCGCACCAGCACCAGCGCGTCCTGCGCATCGGCCTGCATCGCGCGGTTGCTCAGCGTCTCCGACGCCGCCTGCAGCGCCCGCAGGATCGGCACGCCGGCGGTGGCGAGCATGGCCAGGGTGCTGGCAAAGCGCGCCGCGTTGTAGCCGCGCGCCAGTCGGCCGACCAGGGGCAGGCGCAGCCAGAAGGCGTCGAATCTTTCGGCGATGGCGGGCTGGGCCAGCGCCACGCGCGCCGCGATGCCGCCGGCCACCAGCACGCCCAGCATCAGCCAGCCGTAGTTGCGCACCATGTCGGACAGCGCCAGCATGGCCACGGTGAGAAAGGGCAGGGCGCGCTTGGTGCCGGCGAACACGTTGGCCACCTGCGGCACCACGTAGCTCACCAGGAAGATCACGATGGCGATGGCCACCAGCGTGACGATGGCCGGATACAGCGCGGCACCGACCAGCTTCTGCGACAGCGCCTGGCGCTGCTCCAGGTCGTCGGCCAGCCGCTCGAGCACCAGGGCCAGGCTGCCGCTTTGCTCGCCGGCGCCCACCACGGCGGTGTAGATGGGGGAGAAGTCGCGCGGATGGCTCGACAGTGCGCGGGCAAAAGGTGAGCCGGCGTTGACCTCGGCGCGCAGCGACGCCACCAGGTTGCGCTGCTTTTCGTTGTCGGACTCTTCCATCAGCGCGGTGAGCGCGCGCTCGATCGGCAGGCCGGCGCTCATGAGTCCGGAGAGCTGGCGCGTCCAGACCGCCAGGCCGGTGTTGCTGAACACGCGTCCGCCAAAGAGGCGCTGCAGTCCCCCCCCACCGGCCTTGTGCTCGCCCGCCACCGGCGAGATGTTCAGCGGAATGAGCGACTGCGCGCGCAGCAGCCCGCGCGCCGCGCGCGCGGTGTCGGCCTCCAGCACGCCCTTGCGCGGCTGGCCCTGTGCATCGATGGCTTCGAAGGAATACGCTGGCATCGGCTTTGGGTCAATCGCGCGTCACGCGAAGAAGCTCTGCTTGGGAAGTGATGCCCTGTTCCACCAACCGCTCGCCGTCCTCGCGCATGGAACGCAGGCCGTTCTTCTGGCCGGCCGCGAGCAGCTGGCTTTCCGGGGCGCGCGAATGGATGAGCGATTGCACGGTCTCGTCGCACACCAGCATCTCGAAGATGCCGGTGCGGCCCTGGTAGCCGGTGGTGCCGCAGGCCTCGCAGCCGGCGCCGTGGCACACGGGGCACAGCTTGCGCACCAGCCGCTGCGCCAGCACGCCCAGCAGCGACGAGCTCAGCAGGAAAGGCTCCACGCCCATGTCGGTCAGGCGCGTGACGGCGCTCACCGAATCGTTGGTGTGCAGCGTGGCCAGCACCAGGTGGCCGGTGAGCGAGGCCTGGATGGCGATCTGCGCGGTCTCGAAGTCGCGGATCTCGCCGATCATGATCACGTCCGGGTCCTGGCGCAGGATGGCGCGCAGCGCCTTGGCGAAGGTGAGGTCGATCTTGGCGTTGACCTGCGTCTGGCCGACGCCGGCGAGCTCGTACTCGACCGGGTCTTCCACCGTCATGATGTTGTTGCGGCTGGCGTCCATGCGCTGCAGCGCGGCATACAGCGTGGTGCTCTTGCCCGAGCCGGTGGGACCGGTGACCAGGATGATGCCGTGCGGCTGCTCGATGAGTCTTTCGAAGCGCGCCAGCGTGTCGCCCTTCATGCCCACGGCTTCGAGCGTGAGGCGGCTCTCGTTCTTGTCCAGGAGGCGCAGCACGGCGCGCTCGCCATGCGCGCTGGGCAGGGTGGACACGCGCACGTCCACCGCGCGCGTGCCGATGCGCAGCGAGATGCGCCCGTCCTGCGGCAGGCGCTTTTCGGCGATGTCCAGGTCGGCCATGATCTTCAGGCGCGAGATGAGCGCGGCGTGCAGCGCACGGTTGGGCTGCACCACCTCGCGCAGCGTGCCGTCAATGCGAAAGCGCACGCTGGAAGTGCGCTCGTAGGGCTCGATGTGGATGTCGCTCGCGCCGTCGCGCGCCGCCTGCGTGAGCAGCGCGTTGAGCATGCGGATGATGGGCGCGTCGCCGGCCGATTCGAGCAGGTCTTCGACGGCCGGCAGCTCCTGCATCATGCGGGAGAGGTCGGCGTCGCTCTGCACCTCGCTCACCACCGCGGCGGCATTCGATTCGCCCTGGGCATAGGCGGCGCTGATGCGCTGCGCCAGTTCGCCCGCCGGCAGCGGTTCGAAGGCATTCACCTTGTATTTGCGAAGCACTTCGCCCAGGCCGCTCTTGGCCGGCGACTGCGGCATCCACAGGGTGAGCGAGTCGTCGTCGGCCTGTTCGAGCAGCAGTTGCTGGCTGCGGGCGAAGGCGTAGGGCAGCGGGTAGCGCATGGGCCGATTGTCCTCAGGGCAGCTCGCGTCCGGAAGACGGGTCGGCGGTGGGCGGCAGCGAGCCCTTGAGCGGACTGGAGGCCGGCGGCGTGTCCAGCGGCGCGATGGGCGGCGGAATCAGCCGCGTGCCCTGGATGCCCCCGCCGGACTTCGACTTCTCGGCGGCCGAGGGCGGCACCGGCGCCAGCGTGGGCGGCGTCGGCGGAATCGCCGGCAGCATCGGCGCATCCTTCACGTTGTTCAGGAAGATGTTCTCGCTCGGCTGGTTGCGCGACTGGATCGAGCGGATCGCCTCGTAGCGGTCGTAGGTCAGCACATCGCCGGTGCTGGTGTCGCGCACCACCACCGGGCGCAGGAACACCATCAGGTTGGTCTTCTTGCGCGTGCGCGTCTCGTTGCGGAACAGGGCGCCCACCACGGGAATGTCGCCGGCCAACGGGATCTTGTCGGTCTGGTTGCCGTATTCGTCCTGCAGCAGGCCGCCCAGCACGATCACGCTGCCGTCGTCCACCACCACGTTCGATTCGATCGATCGCTTGTTGGTGGTGGGGCCGTACTGGTTGGTCAGCGTGCCGGGCTGGATGGTCGAGACCTCCTGGAAGATCTGCAGCTTGACCGTGTTGTCCTCGTTGATGGTGGGCCGCACGCGCAGCGTCAGGCCCACGTCCTTGCGCTCCACCGTGGTGAAGGGGTTGACCGTGTTGGTGGCGCTGCCGGTGTTGGTGTACTGGCCGGTGGGGAAGGGCACGTTCTGGCCGATGATGATCTTGGCTTCCTCGTTGTCCAGCGTCAGCAGGTTCGGCGTGGACAGCACGTTGGCGTCGTCGTTGGTCTGCAGGAAGTTGGCCAGGAAGCCCAGCACGGTCTGGCCGGCGATGGTGACGGTGCTGGCGGCATTCAGGCCCTGGGGCAGGCTGCCGGACGGGTTGGCTCCGTTCAGGCGCAGGCCCAGGATGTTGGAGGCGGTGCCCAGCACATTGGAGTTCGTTCCGATGAACTGGCCTTCCTTGCCGCCCAGCAGGCCCTGCCACTGCACGCCGAACTGCGCCGCCTTGTCGGCGCTGACCTCGGCAATGAGCGCCTCGACCAGCACCTGCGCCCGCTTGCTGTCCAGCCGGTCGATCACCGCGCGCAGCTGCCGGTATTGCGGCTCCGAGGCGGTGATGATCAGCGAGTTGGTCGACGGGTCGGCCTGGACCTGGCCGCCGGTGGAGGGCTGGTTGGCGTTGTTCAGCGGCGAAGTCGCCTGCGAGCTGATGCCCGACGCGCCCTGCATGCTCGAACTGCCGGCGCTGGTGCTGGTCGGCGTGGTGGTGCCCGTGCCTTGCTGCTGCGGGTTGAAGGAGCCGGGAAACGAGCCCGTGAGGCCGGCGCCGCCGCTGCCGCGCCCGTCAGCCGAGATGGCGGCGCGCAAGGTGGCGGCCAGCTTCACAGCGTCGGAGTTCTTCAGGTACACCACGTAGATGTTTCCTGCCGCGCCGTTGCCCGTGTCGATGGCCGGCTTGTCCAGCTTCTCGATCAGTGTTCGCACCAGCTGCGCGCGGGCCGGGTTGGCGGCGCGCAGGATGATCGAGTTGCTGCGCACGTCCGGCAGAAGGGTGGTCCTGAAGGCGGCGTCGGCCTGGCCCGGCGCGGCGCCTGCCGGGGCGCCCGGCGTGCCGGTGGAGCCGCTGCCGTCCACCAGCCGCTGCACCAGCGGAACCAGGTCGGCGGCAATGGAGTGGCGCAGCTGGATCACTTCCACGTCGGACGCATTGGGCACGTCCAGCGCGGCGATGATGCGGCCCAGGCGCCGCATGTTCTCGGCGTAATCGGTGATCACCAGCGTGTTGTTGCCGGGGTTCACGTTGATGGTGTTGTTGGGCGGAATCAGCGGGCGCAGCACCGGCAGCAGCGTGTTGGCCGACTCGTAGTTGAGCTTGAAGACCTGCGTGACGATCTGGTTGCCGCCCACGCGCGAAGTTGCGCCGGTGGAGGTGGTGACCGTGTTGGTCTGCAGCTTGGCGTCGGCCTCGGGCACGATCTTGTACAGCCCTTCGGATTCGACGATGGCGAAGCCCTGCAGGCGCAGCGCGCCGGCAAACTGGTTGAAGGCGGCGGCCGGCGGCACCGGGCGGTCCGTGACGAGGTTGATGTTGCCTTTCACCCGCGGGTCGACCACCACGTCCTTTCCGGTGATCACGGCCATGGTCCGGGCCACCGATTCGATCTCGGCGTTGCTGAAGTTCAGCGTGATGGGCTCGCCCGGCTTCGGTGCGGCGTTCGCGTCCTGGGCAGGGGTGGGCACGGGCGCGAGGCCGGCGGCGAGCGCCAGCACCAGTTGCGCCGCCAGTGCGATGGCTCCGGTGCGAAAACTGTGCGGCGATTTGGATGAAGGCTTCATGGTCAACCCAGGTTGATGATCGTGCGTGCGCCGTCGCGCCGCCCGATGATGTTCAAGAGATTCGACAGCGCGTCCTCGCGGCCCGGCGCAGCGCTGGCTTCGCCGGAAAACCGCAGGCGCGTGCCGGTCCAGCGGCCGCTGCCCGACAGGCGCAGGCTGCTGCCTTCGCGTGTGGTGAGCAGCAGGCTGGGCGCGTTGCCGCCTTCGAGCACGGCGCGGTAGCTGCCCATGGGCCGCAGCGTCGACAGGCTGGACGAGATGTCCGTGGCGTCGAGGGTGGCGCGGCCCTGGAACGCCAGGTCCTGGCGGCCCAGCCGCAACTCCAGCCCTTGCGTGTTCAGGTCCAGCACGCCTTCGGGCTTGAGGGTGTTGAAGGGCGCGCCGAAGCCCGCGAGCAGCGCCGCCGGCCAGCGCGACTGGCCGTCGAGCAGCCGAAGCTGCAAGCCCTTCACGCCCGGGTTGGCGCGCAGCCCGATGGGCTTGGCCGTGCAGCAGCTCAGGTCGAGCGTTGCCGAGAGGCCGCCCCACGAAGGGCGCAGCTTCCAGGCCAGCGACCCGGGCAGCGAAATGGCGTCGCCGCCACCGGCGCCGCTGGCGAACACCACGCCGGATGCACCGTTCCAGACCGTGCCGCGCGGATTGATCAGCACCACGCGGCCGGCGGATTGCTCGCGCAGCACCGAGGCCAGCCACCTCGCGGGCGCGAAAAGAGTCAGCGTTGCCAGCGCGCCGACCAGCGCGCCCACCAGCGCCCAGCGCCAGCCGTGGCCGCGCGATGCGGCAGTGCGGAAGGTGGATGCGCGCGTCGCCATGGCAGCGGCCTTCAGCGTGCGGCGGGCAGGCTCATCACGAGCGTGCCGTCCCAATTGGCCTTGTCCGAGCTGCCGCCTGCTTGCGCGGGTGCAGCCGGAGCAGCAGGTGCCGGCGCTGCGCCACTGCCGCTTCGCGTGAGGTGGACTTCGCGCGGCACCGCCCGGGCATTGCCGCGGGCCTGTGCCAGCCAGGCGGCCAGCGCCTCGGCCGACACGCCGCGGATGACGACGTTGACACCGTCGCCCCCGCCTTGCTGCTGGATCTGCGACGAAGGGCCGAGGCCGGCGCGCACGCTGCCTTCCAATGCCTTGACGGCTTCGTCGCGGTTGGCGCGCGGTTGCGATTGCAATGCCTTGGCCTGGGCCTGCAGCGTGGTCATCTGCTGCAACTGGGCGTCCAGCCTGGCGTGTTCGGCAGGCGCCTGGCGCAGCGTCTTGAGGGCGGGCGCCAGCACGATCCACCAGACCAGGGCGAGGCCGACCAGTGCTGCGCAGATGGCCACCAGCCGGCGCTCGCGCGCCTCGAGCGATGCCCAGCGGGCCTGGAGTTGTTTGAGGGCGTTCATCGGGCGGCCCCCTCTGCCTGCACCAGCAGCAGGTCGCCTTCCCCACGCGCCTGGTAGCCGCGCGGGCCCAGCTGGCCCGTGACGCGCGAGAGTTCTTCGGCCGACAGCTGTAGTCCGCGCAGGCGCAACTGGCCGGCGCTGTAGTCGATGGCGGTGGGAATGCGGCCGGGGGGAAGCACGCCGCCCAGCGCGGCCAGCATCGGCTCGAGGTCGAGGCGGGCCACGCCGCCCGTGGACTGCTGCAGCGCGGCGACCTCGCGCGCCATCTGCGCCGGTGCGTCGACCACCAGCTTCACCGACGGGAAGGTCTGGGTCAGGATGGACTGGACCGTGTTGCGCTTGGTTTCGAGCGCTCGGCGCTCCTTCCAGGCCCAGGCATTCAGCCCGATGACCTGCGCGAGCACCAGCACCACGGCGCCCCAGCGGGCGGCACGCCATCGCGGCTCGTGCCGCAATTGCTGCCACCACGATGCCAGCTTCTTGCCGGCGCGCACCCGGTGGCTGCTGGCCAAATCGAACTGCGCCAGGTCCCACGGGCCGCGAGCGGCCTGCAGCCAGCGCTCGGCGCGCTGCACGATCGGCAGGCGCACGCCCAGCAATTCCTCGGCCTGCTGCGCCACGGCCGGCTCGCCGCTGGCCACCATGGTGTCGATGGGCGCGTTGATCGAGGCGGCCAGGTTGGCCGCGTTCATGGGCAGGCTGAGCACGCCGTTGGCGTCGCACACGGTGACCTGCGGCGCCTGCGCTTCGCCCGTGATGAAGAGCAACGCGGGCGCGTGGTCCGGCTGCGGTGCGAATTCGGGCGCGATGCGGCTGACGCGCCGGCCGGTGGCCTCCACCGCCTGGATCACGTCGCGCAATGCCGCGCGATTGCACACCGCCACCCAGGCTGGCTCGCCCGGCTTGGCGCCTGGCTGCAGCGCGAAATGGACGGCGTCGGTTTCGTCGAGCAGCCGCTCTTCCAGAAGACCTTCGAGCACGGAGCGCAGGCGGCCGCTGCTGCCCAGGCTGCCGGGCGGCAAGCTCAGGCTGTGCCAGGACAGGGCATGGCCGGGCACGACCAGCGTGACTTCATTGCCCGCAGGCAGCAGCGCCAGGGGCGCACTGCCGTGTCCACCGACGGACGCTGCGTCGTCGCTGGCGCGCACCCAGCCGAACTCCGCGCCGGCGGCAGCAGGGTTGGGCGGAGGAAAGACGATCAGCAGGGGCATCGGAGGATGTCGGCCAAAGGCCGGCCATTGTAGGTGGCGACTTGCTCAATTGCTACAGAATTGATAGCTAACCGGCGGTCGGCAAATGACCTGAATATGTCAGTCGCGGATGAACAAAAGGCCATGGCTCAGGGTTTGTTAGGAGGCGGTGTGGTGCCGACGCCACGCTCGCGCCACACCACGGAAACTTGTGCGCCGTCCCGCTTGAGCAGCGAGTGCTCCTGGACCCAGATCCGGTCCAGCCGCAGGCGGGCGATGACTTCGAAATAACTCGAGCCGACGCTGTGTTGAACTTCGTTGAACTGGGCCGTGCTCTCCGGAATGAGCCGCCGCGCATCGGCCAGGCTGGCGAAGAAGCGCGCCGTGCGCTGGACCACCAGCCGCTTGGCGCTGGCCAGGTCGAGCCCCGGGACGCTGGCCGCCAGCACTTCGGCGCTGGCAGTGTTGATGTTCACCGGCGTCGGCACGGGCAGCACGATGGCGTAGGGCTCCAGCGCGGCCACGGTGTCGGGCGACAGGCCCAGCCATGTCAGCTGCGACAGCTGCTGCGGCATCAGCGGGGTATTGCTGCTTTCGCTGCCTTCGGTGCTGCCGCTGCCGCCGGTTCCGCTGGTGCCGGTTCCGCTCCCGCTTCCGCTCGCACCTGCTGCAGCGGCACCTGCGGCCCCCGCGGCACCCCCGGCCGCC
>NZ_BCUU01000053.1 GCF_001591385.1 Variovorax soli NBRC 106424 | reverse complement strand
GGCTCGGCCGCCAGGCGGGCCACCGCACCATCGCGCTCGGTCGCCTTGCTCGGCAGGAAGCCGGCGAACACGAAGGCGCTGTAGTCGTCCGCATCGGCGGCCACCAGGCCGGCGGCGCTGATCAGCGTGGTGACGCTGCTCGCCCCTGGCAGCGGCAGCACGCGGTGGCCCGCTGCGCGAACCGCTGCCGCCAGCCGCGCGCCGGGGTCGCTCACGCCGGGCGTGCCGGCGTCGCTCACGTAGGCGACGCGCTCGCCTTGCGCCAACCTCGAGATCACGGCCTGCGCCGCTTCCGCCTCGTTGTGCTGGTGTACCGCGAGCAGTTGCCCGCCCGGCTTGCGGTCGATGCCGTAGGCCCGCAGCATCGACTGGGTGTGGCGCGTGTCCTCGCAGGCGATGGCGTCGGCCAGTTCCAGCACATGCAGTGCGCGCAGCGTGACATCCGCCAGGTTGCCGATGGGCGTGGCCACCACGTAGAGCGTGCCCTGCGGATAATCCTGCGAGCCAGCGGCATCGCGCGCAGCCTGCAGCGCGGTGCGAAAAAGAGAAGCGGAGGTGGCTGGCAGATTCAAGATGGACGAACTCCAGAACAACGGACACGGAAAGAAGCCGGTTGGCGGCAGGGGGCTGTCAGGGCGTATCAGCACCAAGCAGCGCGGCGATGCGGCCGAAGACGCGGCCCTCGACTACCTTTGCGCGGCAGGCCTCGTGCCGGTGGCGCGCAATTATCGAACGCCGGGCCGCGGCGGCGGCGAGATCGACCTGATCATGCGCGATCGCGACGGCACGCTGGTCTTCGTCGAGGTGCGGCAGCGCGCGAGCGGTTCGCACGGCGGCGCGGGCGGGAGCATCACCGGCCTCAAGCAGCATCGCATCATCTTCGCGGCGCGGCACTACATCAGCCGCCTGCGGGTCGTGCCGCCTTGCCGCTTCGACGTGGTGCTGGTCGAGGAGCGCATCGAGTGGCTGCGCGCGGCCTTCGACGCGAGTTGACATCGAAGCGTCGCTATCATGATGTGCCATGCTCGACCAACGGATACAGCAGCACTTCATCGACAGTGCTGACCTCAAATACCAGGCCGGGCCCATGCTGGGCAAGCCCGTGTACCTGGCCATGCAGGCGCTGCTGGCCTGCGTCACAAGCGGCGGCAAGGTCCTGGCGTGCGGCGCTGGCGTGTCCGGCTTGTTGGCCGCGCACTTTGCGGCGCACTTCGTGGGCCGCTTCGAACGCGAGCGGCCCGAGCTGGCCGCGGTGGCCTTCGAACTTGACAGCACCGATCCGCTGGCCGACACACCCGACGGCGCCAGCCCCGACCGCTTCGCACGGCAGGTGCGGGCACTGGGCCAGGCCGGCGACGTGCTGCTGGTGCTGAGCGCCAGCGGCAATTCGGCCGCCATCCTGGCTGCCGCCGAAGCCGCGCATGCGCGCGAGATGACGGTGGTGGCGCTGCTGGGCGGCAACGGCGGCTCGGTGGGGCGCGCCTTGCGCGAGACCGATGTGCAGATCTGCGTTCCGCACGAACGCGCGGCGCGAGTGCACGAGGTGCATCTGCTCACCCTGCATTGCCTGTGCGACGGCATCGACGCACAGCTGCTGGGCGAGGACGCCTGAGTAGGGAGCTGCTTCAGGTGCCGGCGCGCCGGGCTTCTTCAGGCAGGCGGCGCAGCGCCGGCGTCCAGGCCATGTGGCAGCTGTTGTGCTCGGCCAGCGGCAGTTCCGAGATATCCAGGCGCATCCCCTGCTGGAAGGCGGCGAGCAGTTGCTCCGCGTCCAGCCCCTGGTGCGGAAAGTCGTAGTCCTCGGTCTTCACCGTGTTGAGCGGCAGGTTCATGATGCGGGCCCGCTCCCAGCAGTAGCCCCAGCGCCACTTGAAGAGGAACTTGTACTGGCCGATGGCGCCCTCCAGCGAGTTGGGCGCCTTGAAGTTCGCCTGCTCGATCACCGGAATGAGGTCGGGCAGCGGCAGCAGGTGGCCGTCGAGCGAGGTCGGCAGGGACCAGTCCAGCGTGCCGGTGGACCAGCGCCAGCGCGCCAGCGGCTGCTCGCCCAGGGTGGCGCTCTCGAAGGACGCCGGCTGCGGCTGCTCGATGCCGCCGCGGTTGTAGGAATGCGTGATGTTGCGCCCCAGGCGCAGGCTCAGGATGCCGTCGCGCGGGTCCCATTGCTCCAGCAGGCGCGTGTCCACCGGATGGATGAAGACGATGTCGTCCACGAAGAAGATCACGTGGCGCGCGTTCGATGCCTTGAGCACGGCCAGCAGGTCGGGCTTGAAGGCGGTTTCGGCAATGACGGTGAGCTCGCTCGCGCGGTAGCCGGCGAACACGTCTTCATAGGCCTGCTTGTGCGCTTCGCTCGAGGCCCGGTACATCACCGTCAGCGGCAGCGGCGTGGACATGTGCTGCGCGTAGCTGCGCAGGAACAACTCCAGCTGGATGGCGCGATCCTTGGAAAAGAGCAGCACCAGCGGCGGCTCGTGGCTGGTGGGGGAGGTCACCAGGCGCGAGCCGACACGGGCCGCGATGGCGCGCGCCGCGGTCAACGCCCTCACGCGCCGGCTCCCGGGCTGCGGGATGCCGCGTCGACGTCACAGGCGTTGCTTGCGAACTCCATGCCGCAAACCTTAACACTCATTTCCGCGTTTTACGAGTGCGCCGATGCCTTGGGCGGCGTCTGGCGGGTGTGCTGTCAGATTGAACTAAACCCAGTGGGCTAAACTCTTTAGAGCACTCTCCTCATGAAGCACTTCAAGCAAGGACCCCGATTCATGACGCGCACGCCCACCCTGCAACGCATTGCCTTCGCACTCACCGCGAGCGCGGCCCTCGTGACCGCGCTGGGCGGTTGCGTGCCCCTGGTGGTGGGGGCTGGCGCGGTGGGGGCCGGCATGGTCGCCACCGACCGGCGCAGTTCGGGCGCTCAGCTGGACGACACCACCATCGAGGTGCGTGGCGCCGCCCGCATCCGCGACATCGCCAACGACAACATGAACGTCACGGTCATCAGCTACAACCGCCAGGTGCTGCTGGTGGGCACCGTGGGCTCGGAGGCCGACCGCAAGCGCGCCGAAGACGTAGTGGCCAAGGTGGACAACGTGCGCAAGGTGTTCAACGAAGTGGCGGTGGGGCAGGGCAGCAACATCACCGACCGCTCCAACGACACCTTCATCACGAGCAAGGTCAAGGCCTCGCTGCTCGACCAGAACGACATCTTCGGCAATACCTTCAAGGTGACCACCGAGCGCGGCATCGTGTACCTGATGGGCATTGCCACGGCGCAAGAGGCCGACCGCGCCACCGAGATCACCCGCGGCGTGGACGGCGTGCGCAAGGTGGTGCGGCTGGTGGAGGTGGTGTCCCCCGAATACATCAAGGCGGCCACCTCCGGCGGCACCGCCACGCCGTCGTCGTCCTCGTCGCCGGCATCGTCTTCTTCTTCCAGGGTGCCGCTGCCGCCGATGGAGCCGCTGCCGCCGGCCGGCAGCAGCGCGCCCGCGGCACCGGGTTCCGCACCGCCTGCCGATGGCGGTGCCTACACCTCGCCGGTGCGCTGATTTCGACGGTTTGTGGCTTGCGCGTCAGCGCAGGCGCGTGATCAGGCTGGACGTGTCCCAGCGCTGCCCGCCGGCCTTCTGCACGTCGGCATAGAACTGGTCGATCAGCGCCGTGACGGGCAGGCGCGCGCCGTTGCGGCGCGCCTCGTCCAGCACCAGGCCCAGGTCCTTGCGCATCCAGTCCACCGCAAAGCCGAAGTCGAACTTGTCTTCGATCATGGTCTTGCCGCGGTTGTCCATCTGCCAGCTCTGGGCCGCGCCCTTGCCGATGACGCCGAGCACGGCCTGCATGTCCAGGCCGGCGCGCTGGCCGAAGGCGATGGCTTCGGCCAGGCCCTGCACGACGCCCGCCACGGCGATCTGGTTGACCATCTTCGCCAGCTGCCCCGCACCGCTGTCGCCCAGCAGCGTGACCGCGCGCGAATAGGCTTCGGCCACCGGCTTCATGGCATCGAAGGCGGCCGCGTCGCCGCCGCACATCACCGTCAGCACGCCGTTCTGCGCACCGGCTTCGCCGCCCGACACCGGCGCATCGACGAAATGCAGGCCGCGCTCGCGCGCCGCGGCCGACAGCTCGCGCGCCACGTCGGCCGAGGCGGTGGTGTGGTCCACGAAGATCGCGCCGGGCTTCATGCCGGCGAAGGCACCGTCATCGCCCAGCACCACCGAGCGCAGGTCGTTGTCGTTGCCCACGCACGAAAAGACGATGTCCGCGCCGGCAGCCGCCTCGCGCGGCGTGGCGCCCGCACGCGGCTTCACCGCCGCATCGGCCAGCTCCGCGCACCAGGCCGCCGCCTTGCTCGCCGTGCGGTTGTAGACGGCCACGCCATGGCCCGCGCGAGCCAGGTGCCCCGCCATCGGATACCCCATCACGCCCAGGCCAAGAAAAGCCACCTGGCGCGAAGGCGTCGGGGAATAGGTTTTGGTTTGAATCGTGCTCATCACCCGAGCTTATCGCGAGGCGTCCGCCGGCCGCGGCAAAGCGAAGCGAGCCGAATCAACCCAGCAACGCACCGGGGAACCGGCTTTGCCGGGCCCCAGGTGGGGTCCCCTCCTCGGGAGGTGGCGAACTACACGGAGCGAAGCGAAGTGAGAAGCCGGGAGGCTCAAATAATGGCGAAGTTTTCGGTCCCAGCCGCCAGGTCCGTCGAGCGCGCCCGCTGGCTGTTGAGCTTGATCTGCAGCCGCAGGTCGTTGGCCGAGTCCGCGTTGCGGATCGCGTCTTCGAAAGAGATGGCGTGGTTCTCGAACAGGTCGTACAGCGCCTGATCGAAGGTCTGCATGCCCAGGTTGCGGCTCTTCTTCATGATCTCCTTGATCTCGCCCACTTCGCCCTTGAAGATCAGGTCGGAGATGAGCGGGGTGTTCAGGAGAATCTCCACGGCCGCCACGCGGCCGCGCCCGTCCTCGGTGGGAATCAGGCGCTGCGACACCAGCGAGCGCAGGTTCAGCGCCAGGTCCATCAGCAGCTGCGCGCGGCGCTCTTCGGGGAAGAAGTTGATGATCCGGTCCAGCGCCTGGTTGGCGCTGTTGGCGTGCAGCGTGGCCATGCACAGGTGGCCGGTCTCGGCAAAGGCCACCGCGTGCTCCATGGTCTCGCGGTCGCGGATTTCGCCCATCAGGATCACGTCGGGCGCCTGGCGCAGCGTGTTCTTCAGCGCCGCTTCCCAGCTGTCGGTGTCGATGCCCACCTCGCGCTGCGTCACCACGCAGTTCTTGTGCGGATGCACGAATTCCACCGGGTCTTCCACCGTCACGATGTGGCCGTAGGAGTTCTCGTTGCGCCAGTCGATCATGGCCGCCAGCGTGGTCGACTTGCCCGAGCCGGTGGCGCCCACCAGGATGCACAGGCCGCGCTTGGTCATCGACACGTCCTTCAGCACCTGCGGCATGCCCAGGTTGTCGATGGTCGGCAGCTTGGCCGGAATGGTCCGCATCACCATGCCCACCTTGCCCTGCTGCACGAACGCGTTCACGCGAAAGCGTCCGATGCCGGTGGGCGAGATGGCGAAGTTGCACTCCTTGGTGCGCTCGAACTCCGCCATCTGCCGGTCGTTCATCACCGAGCGCGTGAGCGCCAGCGTGTGCTGCGCGCCCAGCGGCTGCTGCGACACCTTGGTGACCTTGCCGTCCACCTTGATGGCGGGCGGGAAGTCCGCCGTGATGAACAGGTCGCTGCCATTGCGGCTGACCATCAGCTTGAGCAGGTCGTTGATGAACTGGCTGGCCTGATCGCGTTCCATAGCGCGCTCCTTGAACGGTTAGCCCGGGAAATTTTCCGGGATCTTTGCCTTGGACCGGGCTTCGGACGCCGAAATGACATTGCGGCGCACCAGGTCCGTCAGGCACTGGTCCAGCGTCTGCATGCCCTGGCCGCTGCCGGTCTGGATGGACGAGTACATCTGCGCCACCTTGGCCTCGCGGATGAGGTTGCGGATGGCCGGCGTGCCCAGCATGATCTCGTGCGCCGCCACGCGGCCCTGGCCGTCCTTGGTCTTGCACAGCGTCTGCGAAATGACGGCCTGCAGCGACTCCGACAGCATGGCGCGGATCATTTCCTTTTCCTCCCCGGGAAAGACGTCGATGATCCGGTCGATGGTCTTGGCCGCGGAAGACGTGTGCAGCGTGCCGAACACCAGGTGGCCTGTTTCCGCGGCCGTCATGGCCAGGCGGATGGTTTCCAGGTCGCGCAACTCGCCCACCAGGATCGCATCCGGGTCTTCGCGCAGGGCAGAGCGCAGCGCATTCTGGAAGGACAGGGTCATCGGCCCCACCTCGCGCTGGTTGATCAGGCACTTCTTGGATTCGTGCACGAACTCGATCGGGTCTTCCACCGTGAGGATGTGGCCGTACTCGGTCTCGTTCAGGTAGTTGATCATCGCCGCCAGCGTGGTCGACTTGCCCGAGCCCGTGGGGCCGGTCACCAGCACCAGGCCGCGCGGCTTGAGTGCGAGGTCGCCGAAAATCTTGGGCGCGTTGAGCTGCTCCAGCGTGAGGATCTTGGACGGAATGGTCCGGAACACCGCCGCCGCGCCGCGCGCCTGGTTGAAGGCATTCACACGGAAGCGCGCCAGCCCGTCGATCTCGAACGAGAAGTCCACCTCGAGGAACTCTTCGTAATGCTTGCGGTGCGTGTCGCTCATGATGTCGTACACCATCGCGTGCACCGCCTTGTGGTCCAGCGGGTCGACGTTGATGCGCCGCACATCGCCGTGCACGCGGATCATGGGCGGCAGGCCGGCCGACAGGTGAAGGTCCGATGCCTTGTTCTTGACGCTGAAAGCAAGCAGTTGGGTAATGTCCACGAGGACCCTCGACCAGTTGGGCGTTTGACGTCAGGCTAAAGTCTTAGTGACGTTTTGATACGAATTCGAAAGATTATGACGACGATTGGCGACAAGCTCCAGCAAGTCCGCACGCGAATCGAGAAGGCCTGCGCCGCGTGTGGCAGGGATGCTGCGAGTGTGCGCCTGCTGGCAGTTTCCAAGACCTTTCCCGAAGCCGCGTTGCGCGAAGCCCACGCGGCCGGCCAGACGGCCTTTGGCGAAAACTATGTGCAGGAGGGCGTGGCCAAGATCCAGGCCATGGCCGACCTTCGCGGCCAGATCGAGTGGCATTGCATCGGCCCGCTGCAGAGCAACAAGACGCGCGTGGTGGCCGAGCACTTCGACTGGGTGCACAGCATCGACCGGCTCAAGATCGCGCAGCGCCTGTCGGAGCAGCGGCCGGCCGGCATGGCGCCGCTGCAGCTGTGCCTGCAGGTGAACGTGGATGCGGGCCAGAACAAGTCGGGCGTGGCGCCGGCCGAGGCGCTGGCGCTGGCGCGGCAGGTGGCCGAACTTCCCAACGTCAAGCTGCGCGGACTCATGGCCATCCCCGAGCCGGCGGAAGGCTTCGAAGCGCAGCGCGAATTGTTCCTGCGGGCCACCGCGCTGTTCGACGAGATGAAGGCGGCCGGCCTGCCGCTGGACGTGCTTTCCCTGGGCATGAGCGCCGACCTGGAGGCGGCGGTGGCGGCGGGCAGCACCATGGTGCGAATCGGCACGGCGATTTTCGGCGGCCGCACTTATCTTTGACGGCTTTGTCCGACACGCGCCTGCGCCGCCTTGCAGTCGCTTTCTTCTTCGCAGCCATCAACACTGGCTGGCATGCAGGCCCGCGTTTGCTCATTCTTCGTTCGTGTTGACGGGTACGCCTCGTTGGCGAGGGCGTTGGGAGTGGCGGCCTGCATCGCTTTCATGGCCGGCTGCGATGTGGGCAACAAGCCCGAGCCGCCCTACAAGGACCCGCCGCCCAACCAGCGCATCAAGAGCCAGGTGCCGCCTGCATCCTCCTCCCTGTGGGCCCATCGTGCCCAGGCGCATTGGTTGCCGTCGGCACGGGGCACTGCGCCGCATCGCCTCGCCACGTTGAAATGACGGGCGGACGGCAGTCCGCAGGCAGGCCATGACGCGCGCCACCGGTTCCGATGTCGAGCGCCGGCCGGGCGACGCCATTCAAGCGAAGCAGAGCGACAGGCCGGCGTCTTCCTCCCATCCCCCTGCGCGCGGCTGGCTCACGCGCCGCCGCACCTCGGCGCTGTCGCTCATGGCGGCCACGCTGCTCGTGTTCTATCTGTGCTGGCGGATCGCGCAGCCCTTTGTTCCGGCGCTGGCCTGGGCGCTGGCGCTGGCCATTCTCGGCACGGGCCTGCATCGCTGGCTGCTGCGCCATCTGCACCACCCGGCAGCCAGCGCCGGACTGGCGACGGCCGTGCTGATCTTCTTCATTGCCGCGCCGGTGGTCGCCCTGTCGCCCATCGTGGCCGGCAAGGCGGGCGAAGGCTGGGAGAGCATGCAGTCCACGTCTGTGAAGGAGCGGGTGCACAAGGTGTTGAAGGGGAGCAAATCGCTGGCGCCGATGGCCGATGTGGTGGCCCAGCACGTGCCGTCGACCGACGAGCTGGCCAAGCAGATCGCGCCGCGCCTCTCGCGCCTGGCGGCCGGGTCGGTGTGGGCGGGCGTGGAACTGCTCGTGGCCTTCTTCGCGCTGTTCTACCTGCTGCGCGATCGTGAGCAGGCGCTGGCCTTCGCGCGTTCGCTGCTGCCGCTGTCGCGCGCCGAGACAGACCGGCTGTTTCGCCGCGTGTCCGAGGTGGTTCGCGCGAGCGTGCTCGGCACGCTGCTGGTGGCGGCCGTCCAGGGCCTGTTGGGCGGGATCATGTTCTGGTGGCTGGACCTGCCGGCGCCGCTGCTCTGGGGCGTCGTGATGTTCCTGCTGTCGATCCTGCCGCTGCTGGGCGCGGCCGTCGTCTGGGTGCCGGCGGCCGTCTTCCTGGCCATGGAGGGCGATTGGGACAAGGCGCTCATCCTCGCGCTCTGGGGCTCGGTGGTGATCGCCCTGATCGACAACCTGCTCTACCCCCTCTTCGTGGGCAGCCGCCTGCGCCTGCACACGCTGCTGGTTTTCATTGCCATCCTCGGCGGCTTGCTGCTGTTCGGCACCGTCGGGTTGATACTGGGGCCGATGGTCCTGGCGGTGGCGCTGGCCACCCTGGACATCTGGCGCGAGCGAACGGCCCATGGACAATCGGCCGACGGCTCGCCGCAGGATCCGCCGCCGCCGCATTGAGTTCTTCAACCCCGAACAAGAAGGAGATTCCATGGCAGACCACACCATTCGCCTGCACCGCGTGTTCACCGCGCCGCCCGATCGGGTCTACCGCGCGTTCATCGACCCCGACGCCATGGCCAAGTGGCTGCCGCCGCACGGCTTCACCGGCCGCGTGCACGAGATGGATGCCAAGGTGGGCGGGCGTTACAGGATGAGCTTCACCAACTTCAGCAACGGCCAGAGCCACTCCTTCGGCGGCGAGTACCTGGAACTGGTGCCCGGTGAGCGGATCGTGCACACCGACGTGTTCGACGACCCCAACCTGCCCGGCACGATGAAGGTGACGGTCACCTTCAAGAAGGTGCTGGTGGGCACCGAGATGCATGTGGTGCAGGAGAACATTCCCGCGGCGATTCCGCTGGAAGCCTGCTACCTGGGCTGGCAGGAGTCGCTGACCCTGCTGGCGCAGCTGGTCAACCCCGAGATCCCGGCCGAGTAATCGGCGCCGATGAGGCGTCAGAGTGGCAGCCTGGCGCTGCTCTTCACTTCTTCCATCACCGCATAGGTCCGCGTCTCGCGCACCCCCGGCAGCTGCCACAGCACGGTGCCGGCGAACTCGCGGTACGCGGCCATGTCGGCCATGCGCGTCTTGATCAGGTAGTCGAAGCCGCCGGCCACCATGTGGCATTCCATGATCTCGTCGCGCACCTGCACCGCGGCCTTGAACTGCTCGAACACATTGGGCGTGGTGCGGTCCAGCAGCACCTCCACGAACACGGTGAAGCCGCGGCCCAGCTTGTGCGGGTCCAGGCGCGCCTCGTAGCCCTGGATGAAGCCTTCGCGGGTGAGGCGCTGCACCCGCGCCAGCACGGCGGTGGGCGACAGCGCCACCGCTTCGGCCAGCTTGAGGTTGGACAGGCGCCCGTCTTCCTGAAGGATCTTCAGGATTCGAAGATCGATACGGTCCAGATTGGATAGAAAATCGCTCATGGCAGAAGAATTATCTATTTTCAGGGTCTTATCTGGTCGATAGTTCGATCATCGCCGGCACGCCTGCCGACGCTGCCCAGGCGCCCTCCGACAGACGGGAAGGCCGTCCGCCGACACGGAGGGCTGCTGGCTTGCCGCTCCAATGCTTGGGGCCTCGAATGGCTCCCTTTCCCTCTTTTCCGAACCAAGACTCATGCCGACCGATTGCGCTACCCGTCCCCCGTTGCACCGCGCCCTCATGGTGCCTTGCGTGCTGGGGCTTGCCCTGGGCCTTGCGCTCGCCGGCTGCGGCAGCGGCAAGCAAAGGAAACTCGCCAGCTACGAGACCGAGTCCTTCGCATCGACCGACACGCACGCGCGCAACTACCCCGCCAGCGAAGGAAAGACCTGCGAGGCCGCCCGGCGCGCGCTGCTCAGCCAGGGCTACCAGGTGAAGGACGCCACGGCGCAGGAGGTCAGCGGCGTCAAGAGCTTCCAGCCCGAGAACGACGTGCACATGGAAGTCACGCTGCGCGTGGTCTGCGCCAAGGACGCTCAGGCCGCCGGCGCCAAGGCATCCAGCACCACCGCGTTCGTCACCGCGCTGCAGGACCGCTACGCGCTCAAGAAGGTCTCGAACTCGGCCGGGGTGGGGGTGGGTGTGCTGGGCTCGATCTCGCTGCCCTATTCGTCCAGCGAGGATTCGATGGTCAAGGTGGCCAGTCAGACGGTGACCGACGAGCGCTTCTATGAGCGCTTCTATGCCCTGGTCGAGCGCTACCTGGCCGCGCAGGGGCCCGAACCCGAGCCCTCGGCCACGCCATCGGCTGCAGAGGCGGGCGAAAAGAAGGCGGACTGAACTGCGCGCGCAGCCGGCAGCGGCCCTGAAACTGCAGGGAACGCGGCGCCGGTTTGCGGCTCAAAAGGGCCTGCCGGCCGCTGGCCGGGTAGCATTTCGGCCTGCCATGACCTTGCGTCGCTCAATCTTTTCCCGTTTTTTCCGTCCGGCCGTCCTGGTGGCCGCCGGCCTTGCCGCGCTGGCCCTGGCCGGCTGCGGCAGCACGCCCCAGCGCGTTTCCTACGACCCCGAGGGCTTCAGTTCCACTGACACCCACACCCGCGTCTTCGATGCCTCCGAGGCGCAGACCTGCGAGGCCGCGCGCCGCGCCCTGCTCAGCCAGGGCTATCTGGTCACGGCCGCCAACAGCGAACTCGTCACCGGGAAGAAGGCCTTCCAGCCGGCGTCCGAGGTGCACGTGGAACTGGACTTCCGGGTGGTCTGCGCCAGCGAGACTGGCGGCAAACGCAAGGCGGTGGGAGGCACGCGGCCGCGCACCCTGGTGTTCGTGAGCGCCCTGCAGGACCGCTACAGCCTCAAGAAGGTGAACAACTCGGCCAGCGTGGGCGTGGGCGTGATCGGCTCCGTCTCGCTGCCTTATTCCTCCAGCGACGATTCGCTGGTGAAGGTGGCCAGCCAGACGGTGACCGACGAGAACTTCTACGACCGCTTCTTCGGCATCGTGCAGCGCTACATCGTGGTGGACGTGGCCGAGCCCGAGCCGCCGGTGGCCGCGCCGGTGACCTCGTCCACGGTGGTGGCGCAGCCGCTGGCTGAAACGCTGGCGCCCTTGCCGCCTGCGGAGCCAGCGCAAGCCCAGGCCCAGGCCGAGCCCCAGCCGGCGAAGCCGCCGGTCTCACAGCCGGCGCAGGTCCAGATGCGGGCGCCGCCGGTGCCGGTGCAGCCGCTGGGCGAGCCGGCCAGCATGCCGGGCAAGGCCGGCAGCGCGGCCGATGCCTCGCTCACCGAGGCCCAGGCCGCACGCAACTGAGCTCTTCCTCCCCTTACTTCTTGCCCTTCTTGGCGACCGGCTTGGCGGTCTTGGCCACCTGGGCCTTCTTGCCCGCGCCGGCAGCCGCCGCCGTCTCGATGCCCACGCCGGCCCCCTTGCGGCCGGTTTCCTTCTGGTACTGCTCGTAGAAGTCGGCCGCCATGTCGCGCAGCGCCTTGCCGATGTTGGCGTAGTCGTACTCGTTGAGGTTGGCCAGCGACACGCGCCCCGACGGATGCGGCGTGCCGAAGCCCTTGCCCGGCAGCAGCACCACGCCGCTTTGCTGGGCGATGCGGAACAGCGCCTCGTTGGGCCGCAGCTTCTTCACCGCCCACTTGGCCACGTCGGGGCCGTACAGCTGCGCAATGATCTTCTCGCCGTCCAGCAGGTGGTAGTAGTCCACCGAGTTCGGGTCGTGCGGCAGCGGCAGCCCCAGCTCGCGGTACAGCGCCTGCTTGCGCCGGCGCACGATCTGCTTCATGGCGTTCTTGTAGTTGTCGCGTTCGTCCATCAGGCAGAACAGCGAGAACAGCACCATCTGCACCTGCACCGGCGTGGACAGGCCCGCCGTGTGGTTCAGCGCCACCGTGCGGCTGTCGGCCACCAGGCGGTCGATGAACTTCAGCTCGCGCGGCGTGGTGGTGATGGAGCTGTAGCGCTCGTCCAGCTCCTTCTTCAGCGGCTCGGGCAGGGCGGCGATCTTGTCGTCCAGCACGTTGCGCTCGTGCGTGGCCACCACGCCCATGCGCCAGCCGGTGGCGCCGAAGTACTTGGAGTACGAATACACCAGGATGGTGTTGTACGGGCACATGGCGAACAGCGACACGAAGTTGTCGGCGAAGGTGCCGTACACGTCGTCGGTGAGGATGATCAGGTCGGGGCGCTTCTTCACGATGCCCGCGATGTACGCCAGCATCTCGTCGGAGATCTTCACCGACGGCGGGTTGCTCGGGTTGCACAGGAAGAAGGCCTTGATCTTCGGGTCGAGCAGCTTGTCGAGTTCCTTCTTGGTGAACTGCCAGTTGTTCTCGGCCGGCGCATCGATCTCCACCTCGACCAGCTGGTAGTCGTTCAGGTGGGGGATCTCGATGTAGGGCGTGAAGATCGGCATGCCCAGGGCGATGGCGTCGCCCTTCTTGATCAGGTGGTTCTCCTTCATGCTGTTGAACAGGTACGTCATGGCGGCGGTGCCGCCTTCCACCGCGTACATGTCGAACTTGCCGGCGAAGGGGTGCGTGCCGATCATTTCGCGGTGGATGTACTGGCCCACCACCTTTTCCGACAGGCGCAGGAACCGGTCGGGCACCGGGTAGTTGCAGGCCAGGATCGCCTCGCACATCTCATACAGGAAGTCGCCTTCCGACAGGCCCATCTGGTCGCGCACATAGGACACGGCCGAGGCCAGGAAGCGCACGCCTTCGGCCTCCTTGTTGCGGTGCACGAAGATCGCGAAGCGCTCCTCGATGCCCTGGCGCTGCGGGAAGCCGCCGACGTTCTTCATGTACTGGTAGGAACGCTCGGCCTCGGTCATGGCGAACAGGCCCAGCTGGAAGAAGCCGTGGCGCGGCAGCGTGGCCAGGAAGTTGGGGTTGCCGCGGCCCGCGTTGAGCATCGAGCGGTTGCCTTCCTTGGCCACCTGGATGAGTGCGTCCTTGAGTTCGAAGGGGCTCAAGGAAGCCAGTTTCTCGAGATCGCTGAAGTCCATGGACATCTCCTGTTTGTGTCGAGTGACGGTTGATGCAAGGGGTGCGGCCGCACCGCAGGGCACCGGCCGCGAGAGAAGGGAAAGGGTCAGGCGAAAGCCACCACCAGCGGCCCCAGCAGCGTGAGCAGCACGTTGGCCAGCGCGTAGGTGATGGCGAAGGGCACCGTGGGCACCGAGTTGCCGGCCTTGTCCAGCACCTCGCCGAAGGCGGGGTTGGCGCTGCGCGAGCCCGACAGCGCGCCGGCGAACACCGCCGCGTTGTTGTAGCGCAGCACATAGATGCCGATGAGCATGGTCAAGAGCAGCGGCACCAGCGTCACGATCACGCCCACGATGAAGATCGTGAGGCCGTGGTCGCGCACCGTGGTCACCGCCTGCAGGCCCGACTGCAGGCCCACCACGGCCACGAAGCCGGCCAGGCCCAGGTCCTTGAGGATCTGCACCGCGCCGGGCGGCAGGTTGCCGAAGGTCTGGCGCTTGGCGCGATACCAGCCGAAGATGAGGCCCGCCAGCAGCGCGCCGCCGCCGCTGCCCAGCGTGAGCGGAATGCCGCCGATCTTGGCCGTGAGCAGGCCCACCAGCAGGCCCGCCACCAGGCCGGCGCCCAGGTAGACGAAGTCGGTCTTGATGCTGGGCACCAGCACCGGGCCCACGTGCTGCGCCACGCGCTGCACGTCGTTCTCGGCGCCGAACACGGTGACGGTGTCGCCGGCGCGCACCACCAGGTCGGGCGTGATGGCCAGCGCCTTGCCCTCGCGGTGCAGGCCCACCACGTACACGCCGTGGCGCACTTCGTTGGAGGTGCTGCGGCGGATCTCGTCGACCGTCTTGCCGTCCAGCGCTTTGCTGGTCAGCACGATGTCGCGGTGCTGCATGGTGAGCTCCATGCCGTCGATGCCGTAGACCTCGCGGCCCAGCGAGCCGGCCGTCTGCAGCACGTCGGCGCGGCGACCCACCACCAGAACGATGTCGCCCTGCTGCAGCACCAGCTGCGGCGCCAGTTCGACGAAGCTGCCGCCGCGCTTGACGCGCTCGATGGTCACCGGAACGGATTTGTCGATCTGCTCGATGTCGGCCACCGTGCGGCCCTGCGCCGGCCCCACCTCGAAGAGGCGGCCCACCAGCTCGGGCGCGGCGGCCTGCTGGCCGGGGCCCATCACCTGCACGCCGGACTGGATGGCGGCCTGCGCGGCGATCGCGTCGTCGCGGATGCTGCGCTTCATGATCCACGGCAGCACGTTCACGCACATGATGATCGCGCCGAAGGAGCCGAACACGTAGGTCACTGCGTAGCCCACGGCCACGTTGCCCTGGAGCCGCTTGACCTCGTCGGCCGCCAGGCCCAGGCGGGTGAGCGCGTCACCGGCCGTGCCGATGATGGCCGACTGCGTGAGGCCGCCGGCCGCCACGCCGGCCGCCAGCCCCTTGTCCAGGCCGAACAGCTTGGCGCACACCACCACCGTGAGCAGGCCGGTGGCGGCCAGCACCACCGCCAGGATGATTTCCTTGATGGACTGCTTGCCCAGCGAGCGGAAGAACTCCGGACCGCTCTCGAAGCCCACCGCGTAGATGAAGAGGGCGAACAGCACCGCCTTGATGCCAGAGTCGATGGTCACGCCCACCTGGCTGACCACCACCGCCACCAGCAGCGAGCCGGCCACGCCGCCCAGCTGGAACTTGCCGAACTTGATCTTGCCGATGAGGTAGCCCAGCGAAAGCGACAAGAACAACGCGATTTCTGGAGACCGTTTGAAGATCGCCTGCAACCATTCCATAGCGCGCTCCTTCCGTCAGTGAGAGTTGAACAATCAGTGCACCTGCACCAGCGAAGCCATGGCCACCACCACCGGACCCATCAGCGGAAGGATCACGTTGGAAATGGCGTAGGTGATCGTGTAGCCCAGCAGCGGCGTGGTGTTGCCCGCCGCGCTCTGGATGGCGCTGAGCGCGGGCGTGCTGCATTGCTGGCCGGCAATGGCGCCCAGCAGGACCGGCGCCTCGAACTTCAGCAGGAAGTGGCCCACCAGTAGCGAGCACACGGCCGGCAGCACCGCAATGGCCACGCCCATCAGCGGCAGGGAGATGCCGTACTGTTTCACCAGGCCCATGGCCTGCGGCCCGGAGGTCAGGCCGACGCAGGCAATGAAGGTCGCCAGGCCAATGTCCTTGAGCAGGCCCAGTGCGTCCTCCGGGATGCTCAGGCGGCTGGGGTGCCTGGCCTGGTACCAGCCGAACACGAGGCCGGTCAGCAGCGCGCCGCCGCCAGTGCCCAGCGACAGGGCGATGCCACCCAGCTTGGCGCTGAACATGCCGATCCACACGCCCAGCACGATGCCGATGGAGGCGAAGGCGATGTTGGTCTTGATCGACTTGAGCACCGGCTCGCCCAGGGCCGTGACGGCCGGCGCCAGTTCATCGGCGGTGCCGAGCACCTGGAGCTTGTCGCCCATCTGCAGTTGCAGCTCGGGCAGCAGCGGCATCAGCCGCCCGCCGCGCTCCACGCTGGCCACCAGCACGCTGCCGCCCACCAGGGGCGTGCTGCCCGGCCGGGCCTGCGACAGCTGCCTGAGGGTGAGGCCGTTCGCGGCCTTGTTGCGCAGCACCACTTCCGCGCTTTGCAGCACCAGGCCGAAGTCGGCCGTGTCCGCCGACTCCCGCCCCAGCCCTGCCGCAGCCGTGGCCATGTCGACCACGGCGCGCCGGTGGCCGACGATGAGCAGGCGGTCGCCCTGCTGCAGGCGGGTGTCGGCGTCGAAGCCGATCTTCTGGCCGCCGCGCATCAGGCCCTGCAGGCTGCCGCTGGACTGCAGCCGCGCATGCAGGCGGCCCACGGTGCCGCCGATGTCGGCCGTCACCTCGTACACGCGGCCCACCAGTTCGGGTGCCGCGGCGCTGGCGCCCGCGTCTTCCTCGCGCCCGCCCATGGCCTTCCAGAGCTTGTCGGCCTCTTCGCGCAGGTTGACGCGCAGCAGCAGCGGAAAGATCTGGCTGGTGACCACCACGATGGTGATGAGGCCGAAGATGTAGGTGATGGAATAGGCCGTGACCACGTTGGCCTGCAGCTGCTTGATCTGCTCGGGGGCCAGGGCCAGCTTGGAGATCGCATCGGTCGCGGTGCCCACCACGGCGGATTCGGTGGCGGCGCCCGCCATGAGGCCGGCGGCGGTGCCGGGGTCGAGCCGCATGAAATGGGTGGCCGCCATCACCAGCGCCAGCACCACCACCACCTCGATCAGGCACAGCAGGCCGATGCGCAGGCCCTTGGCATTGAGGTTGGCGAAGAACTGCGGGCCGCCCGCATAGCCCAGCGCGAAGATGAAGAGCATGAAGAACACGTTCTTCACGCCGGCCTCGAGCGTGACGCCCAGCTGGCCGACCACCAGCGCCGTGATCAGCGTGCCGCAGATGCCACCCAGCTGGATCGGGCCGAACCTGATCTGGCCGATCGCATAGCCGATGGAGAGGCAGAGGAACAAGGCGATTTCCGGATGCGCCCTTAAGACATCCCCGATCCAACCCAGCAGTGTCATGTTCTTAGGGGGCCCAGCGTCGGGCCCTTGTGTTGACTACCGCGGCGCAGTGTAGCTGCGAAATAACCGGTTTCCGAGACTTGTCGCACGCTGTCTCAATTTGAGACGAGGCGTATGAATCAGCGTGCGAGGGTCGACTTGCCGAACAGGCTTTCGATCAGTTCCACCGCCACTTCGGCGGTGCTGTTGCGAACGTCCAGCGCGGGGTTGAGCTCGACCACGTCGAGCGATCCCAGCCGGCCGGTGTCGGCGATCATTTCCATGCACAGCTGCATCTCGCGGTAGGTGGGGCCGCCGCGCACGCCGGTGCCCACGCCGGGGGCGTCGGCCGGGTCCAGGCAGTCCAGGTCGAAGCTCACGTGCACGTGGGTGTCGGCGTCGATGTCGGCCAGCGCCTCGGTCATGGTCACGCGCATGCCGTTCTCGTCGATGTGGCGCATGTCGTACACGCGCAGGTCGAGGTTGCGGATGGCCAGCTTTTCCTGCGCGTCGACGCTGCGGATTCCGATGAAGCGCAGCGCCTGCGCGTCCAGCGCCGCGGGCTCGCCGCTCCAGCCGCGCAGCGCCGCCGGCCCGTGGCCGAGCAGGCAGGCCACCGGCATGCCGTGCAGGTTGCCGCTGGGGCTGGTGGCTTCGGTGTTGACGTCGGAATGCGCGTCGAGCCAGATCACGCGCAGCTGCTGGCCGCGCGCGCGGACGTGGCGCGCCACCGCGCTGATGGAGCCCACGGCCAGGCAATGGTCGCCGCCCATCAGCAGAGGCACGTGGCCCGCGCCCAGGGCGCCGTCGACCGCTGCGTACACCGAGCGGTTCCACGCCACCACTTCATCCAGGTGGCGCAGGCCGTTGCTCGGCGCCGTCCAGGGCGTGGCGGGCCCGGCCAGGTTGCCGGCGTCCACCACGCCGAAGCCGTGGCGGGCCAGCGTGGCCGGCAGGTCGGCCACCCGCAGGGCATCCGGGCCCATGCCGGCGCCGCGCACGCTGGCGCCGACGTCGGTGGGCGCGCCGATCAGGTGAATGGTGGGCGGAGTACTGCTCATGCATGCCATTGTGGGACCCGTGCGCGCGCGGCGCCACACCGGGGCGCAAGCCAACGCCGCCGGTGCAGGTCAGTCAGACGCCCTTGGCCTGGTCGACCAGCACGTCGATCAGCAGCTGCATCGAGGCGCCGGCGTCGTCGGGCCGGTAGAGCAGGCCCAGCGGCTCGATGGGCGCGTCCAGCTGCAGCTTGAGCTGCACGGCCTCGCGCGGATCGATGCGCTCGAGCATGGAGTGCGGCATGGGCATCACCACGTCGGGCTGCGCCAGGAGGCTGCGCAGCAGGTGCAGCGACAGCGTCTGCACGCTGTGCTGGCGCGGCACCAGTTTCTCGCGGGCCAGCGCGGCATCCAGCGCCTGGCGCACCGCAAAGTGCGGCGGCGGCAGGATCCAGCGGGAATCGGCCAGCTCGCGCAGGCGCACGCGGCGCTGCCCGGCGGCCGGATGCGACACGCCGGCAATCAGCACCATGCGGTCGCTGCGCAGGGGAATGAAGCGGTAGCCGGTCTCCAGGCGCTCGGGCTCGCGCACCAGCACCAGGTCGAAGGCGCCGCCGCGCAGGCCCGAGGTCAGCCGCTCGGTGTTGCCGTCCTCGACCACCAGGCGCAGCTGCGGATGCTCGCTCAGCAGGCGCGGCATGGCAGTGCGCACGATGCTGAGCAGTGCGGCGTCGAGCGCGCCCACGCGCACCGGACGCGCCTGCTGCGCCGCCAGCGCGGCCAGGTCGTCGGCGGCGATGCGCAGCGTCTCGATGGCCATGCGTGCGTGCGCGGCCAAGAGGCGGCCCGCCTCGGTGATGCGCATGCCGCGGGCGTGGCGCTCGAACAGCGGCACCTCCAGCAGGCCTTCCAGCTCGCGCAGCATCTGCGTGGCCGCGGGCTGGCTCATGTGCGTGGCCTCGGCCGCGCGCCGCAGGTTCGAATGAGTGGACAGCGCATCCACCAGCCGCAGGTGGCGCAGGCGCAGACGGGCCAGCAGGCGCTCGTGCAGCACGAGTCGGGGCGTCGGGGCCGGGGGATCAGGGTTTGCCCGCATCGATAAGCCTGGGTTATCGTCAAATCGAATTTCGATTGGATGGTAATCGCTGCGCTGCATAAGCTTGCGGGCTCTCGAACCTTCCTTTTTTCTTTCAACTCCTCTTCACGGATTTCATCGATGCCACGCCGCGAGTTCCTGCGCCCCAGCGCCTTCCTTCCCGTCGTTCTGGCCGTCTGCGCGATGGGTGCCCATGCCCAGGCACAGGCGCCGGCTTCTGCTGCGGTCGCCCCCGCTCCCGCCCCGGCCCTGGCGGCCCCGCTGTACCCGCAGATGGCCGAGCGCACCAAGGCGGTGGAGCAGAAGGTCATCGCCTGGCGGCGCGACATCCACCAGCATCCCGAACTGGGCAACCAGGAAAAGCGCACCGCCGCGCTGGTGGCGGCGCACCTGAAGGCGCTCGGCTACGAGGTGCGCGAAGGCGTGGCCGTGACGGGCGTGGTGGCCACCCTCAAGGGCGGCAAGCCCGGCCCCGTGGTGGCGCTGCGCGCCGACATGGATGCGCTGCCGGTGAAGGAGCAGGTGGACCTGCCCTTCGCCTCCAAGGCCCGCGCCACCTGGGCCGGCAAGGAAGTGGACGTGATGCACGCCTGCGGCCATGACGGCCACGTCGCCATCCTGATGGGCGTGGCCGAGGTGCTGGCCGGCATGAAGGACCAGCTGCCCGGCACCGTCAAGCTGCTGTTCCAGCCGGCCGAGGAGAAGCTGCCCAACGCCGAGATCGGCGGCGCGCGCCGCATGCTGGCCGAAGGCGCCTTCGATTCGCCCAAGCCCGACGTGGTGTTCGGCCTGCACCTGGTCTCGGGCCTGAACACCGGCGAGATCGGCTACAAGCCCGGCCCCATCACCGCCAGCTCCGACACCTTCAAGGTCAGCGTCAAGGGCCGCCAGACGCACGGCTCGCAGCCCTGGTCGGGCGTGGACCCGATCGTGATCGGCTCGCAGATCGTGCTGGGCTTCCAGACCATCGCCAGCCGCCAGGTCAACGTGACCAAGGAGCCTTCGGTGCTGAGCGTGGGCACCTTCCAGGCCGGTACCCGCTACAACATCATTCCGGACAACGCCGAGATGAGCGGCACCCTGCGCACCTACGACGACGAGATGCGAAAGTTCTACATCAAGCGCATGGGCGAGACGGCCGAGCACATCGCCCAGAGCGGCGGCGGCGAAGCGCATGTGCATTTCGAGGCCGACGGCTACGCGCCCACCATCAACGACGCCAAGCTCACCGCGCAGATGACGCCCAGCCTCGAGCGCGTGCCCGGCGGCAAGGCCATGATCATTCCCAAGGGCACCGGCGGCGAGGACTTTTCCTTTTTTGCGCAGAAGGCGCCGGGCCTGTTCGTGATGATCGGCGCCACGCCCGTCGGCAAGGACGCCAGCAAGGCCGAACCCAACCACTCGCCGCGCTTCTTTGTGGACGAGGCCAGCCTGCTGGTGGGGGTGCGCGCGCTGACGCAGCTGAGCGTGGATTACATGGCGATGGCCGCGAAGAACTGACCCGCGCGCTTCGCAAACAATAAAAAAGGGGCACCTTGCGGTGCCCCTTGCTGCTTCCGGCCGTTGGGATCAGCAGTTGCCTTTTTTTGCCTGGCCGGGTGGGCAGTAATTGTTGCCGGGGCCGCCCTTGGGCGCGGGCCCGGGTGCCGGTGCGTAAGCGACACAGCCCGCGAGGAAGGCCATGGCGATCATGCTGAGAGCGAGTTTTTTCATCGTGCAATCGAGACTTGGGTGAGCAGACGCGCATCTTCTCACGGTTGCCGGGCCTGATCTGCTACGACTCGCAACGCGCGTGCGGGCACTGTTCGGTGCGCGGCAACGGCGGGCGAGGCCTGTCCGCTCAGGCGGCCGGGAGTTGCGCCACGGCCGGTGCGAGGTCCTGCGCCGTGCCCGGGCGCACCACGCGCGCGAATTCCTGGCCGTCGCGCAAAAAGACCAGCGTGGGCCAGAGCTTGATGCGGAACGAGCGCCCCAGGGGACGGCCGGGGCCGTCCTCGACCTGCAGGTGCCTGAGCTGCCGGCCGCCGAGCGCTTGCTGGATGACCGGCTGCGCGCCCTGGCAGATGGGGCACCAGGTGGCCCCGAACTCCAGGACCGTGGTGCCCTTGGACGCGTCGACCTCGGCACGGGTCAGCTCTTGATGGCCGTATTCGGCAGCGCTCATTCGTTTCCTCGCATGGCGTAGATCAATGATGGCCCGACGCTAGCACTGCTCGAATGTCCCAAGTGCCGCAAGGACAACGGGCGCTACTGGGCCTGCGGCCGCACCATCTTGCATTCGGTGCCCTGCGCCAGCTCGTTGCCGCTGTAGACCGCGTCGGTGCGAAAGCCGTAGCTGGTGCCTTCCCAGCCCACCTTCACCGTCTTGCCGTCCACCGGCGCGATGGTGTTGACCACCTGCGGCAGCAGCAGCTGGTGGTCTTCGGCGCGCATGCGCACCGGGCCCACCACCGAGTCGTACTGCAGGTTCTCCAGCGCATAGGCCACCTTCACCGTGTCGGTGCTGCCGGCCTTGGCGATGGCGGCGGCCAGCAGGCGCGGCGTCATGTCGATGCGCGGCGCCAGAAAGTCCTTGCCGGTGCGCGCCTTGTAGGCCTTGGCGAGCGCCTCCGCCTTGGGGGAATCGGCCTGGCCCGGGTGCCACTCGGCCACCCAGGTGAGCTGGCCCACCTTGGACTGCGATACCGCCAGCACCGTGCCCGGGATCGAGCCCGCGCTGTGGTTGAAGTAGCGCAGGTTGTAGCCCGCGTCGCCGGCCGCCTTGAGCAGCAGCGTCATGTCCTGCCCCCAGTTGCCGGTGATGACCGAGTCGGCGCCCGAGGCCTTGATGTTGGCCACGTAGGGCGCGAAGTCCTTGACCTTGCCGATGGGGTGCAGCGTCTCGCCCACGAACTGGATGTCGGGCCGCGCCAGGCCCACCAGCTGGCGGCCGTACGAGGCCCACTGCCGCCCGTGCGCATAGTCCTGGTTGAGCAGGTAGACCTTCTTGATGTCCGGCGTCTTCTTGATGTAGTTGGCGATGGCCTTCATCTTCATGGCCGTGTTCGCCTCGGTCTGGAAGTGCCAGAAGCTGCAGCTCTTGCCGGTCATGTCCGGGTCGATGGACGAGTGGTTGAGCACCAGCAGCTCCTTGCCCGGGTTGCGCTGGTTCCAGCGCGCCACCGACTGCAGGATGGCCGCCACCACCGAGGAGCCCGAGCCGCCGGTGACGATGGCACGCGCGCCCTGGTCGATGGCCGCCTGCAGCGCGCTCTGGCTTTCCTGCGCCGAGAGCTTGCTGTCGAACTGCAGCAGCTGCATCTTCTGGCCGCCCGGCAGTCCGCCGCGTGCGTTGATGTCGTCCACCGCGTACTGCGTGTGCAGCAGCATCAACTCGCCCACGTTGGCGAAGGGGCCCGAGAGCGGATCGATGTAGGCGATCTTGTAGGTATCTTGCGCGTGGGCGGTGCCACTGGCGGCCGCAGCCAGCGCGGTGATGGCAAACAGGGCGCGCAGGCGCGCACCGGCGGACGTCTTCGTCGTCGTCATGGAGAGTCTCCTGAAGGTGGAAGGAAAGCGTGGGAAGGGCGGCTTCAGCTGCCTTCTTGTCGTTCGGTGGCGGTGGCCGGCTGGCGAAGGCCGATCAGGCGCCAGGTCAGCACGCACAGCTTGGCGACCAGGTCGTCGATGGAATAACGGCCGTCGGGCTTGTACCAGCTGTAGAGAAAGCCCGGCAGGCTGCAGGCGGCCAGGGCGGTGAGCTTGGGGTCGTCGAAGTCGAGGTCGCCGTCGCGCCGCGCCTCTTCCAAAAGCGGCACCAGCCGGTTGTAGAAGTGGTGCGCGATGCGCTTTTGCTCGGCCACGTATTCGGGGCGGTACACCTGCGGTTCGCGATAGGGAAAGAACGCACAGGGAAAGTTGGCGATGGTGGCGCGGATGAGCCGCTCCAGCCCGTCCATGACCTTGTCGCGCGCGCAGCGGGTGTCGTCTTGCGCAAAGTCCATGCTGGTGAGGCATTCGACCGTGGGCTTCCACGAGAGCGTCTCGAAGATCTCCTGCTTGTCGCGGAAGTAGTAGTAGACGAAGGGCTTGGTCACCCCCAGCGCGCGCACGATCTGCGCCATGGTGGTGTTGGCGTAGCCCTGCGCGGCGAACAGGTCGGCGGCGGCCTGCAGGATGCGCTCGCGCTGCACGTCGGTGCCCTGGGTGGCCGCGCGCTGGCGACCCGTGCCGGCTGGCAGGTGCAGGCGCCGGTGGTCGGGGGCGGCCGAGGCGCCTTTCCCGCCGCCCTGCGAGGTGCCGGTTTCCGCAGCGGGTCTGTGCGGTGTCGCGGAAGTTATACCCATGGGTAGGATTGTTGTTGCAACATCCGGCCCATGGCAAGCCAGCCGCCTGCGCGAGCCGCTATCGATAACCCTTAACGAGTGACGCCATGGAGACACTGAAGAGCCTTCCCGCCCGTGTGCAGCAACCCCTCCACGAATACCTGCGCACGCATGCGCGCGAGCGCGGCGGCCACCCGGCCTGCATCTGGTACGGCGCGAGCATGAGCTTCGGCGAACTGGACCGCGCGAGCGACGCCTTCGCCGCGCGGCTGCAGGCCCTGGGCGTGAACAAGGGCGACCCGGTGATGCTCTTTCTCAACAACTGCCCGCAGTACCTGGTGGCGCACTACGGCATCCAGAAGATCGGCGCCATCGTGTGCCCGAGCGGCCCGCTCAACAAGGAGCACGAGCTGGCCTACCAGGTGGGCGACCTGCAGGCCCGCGTCATCGTGGCCGCGGCGCCGCTGCTGCCGGTGGTGGACAAGGTGCGCGAGCAGGTGCCCTCGCTGCAGCATGTGTTCGCGGTGCACTACGCGGACCTGCTGCCCGCGCAACCCGCCATCGACCTGCCCGCCGAGCTGAAGGCCGCGCAGCAGGAACCGCGCGTTGTGCCCGCGCATTGCGAAGACTTCCTGGCGGTGATGCGCACCGATGCCAGGCCCACGCCGGTGGCCATCGGCATGGACGACGTCGCGCTCATGACCTACACCTCGGGCACCACCGGCCTGCCCAAGGGCGCCATGCTCAGCTACGGCAACGCCCTGTTCAAGACGCGCGCCGCCGGCGACTGCAACGGCGTCACGCCCGACGACGTGCTGCTGTCCATCGCGCCGCTCTACCACATCGCCGGCATGCTCATGGGCGTGAACGTGCCGGTGCTCAGCGGTGCCACCAGCGTGCTGCTGCACCGCTTCGACCCGCACGCGGTGCCGCAGGCCATCGAGAAGTACCGGGTGAGCTGGTGGTACAGCATCGCGCCGATGAACGTGGCGGTGATGCAGCTGCCCGACATCGCGACGTTCGACCTGGCCAGCCTGAAGCGCAACCCGGTCACCAGCTTCGGCATCGCCTTCACCGAGCCGCTGGCCAACCAGTGGCGCGGCGTGGCGAAGAACTGCGCCTCGTTCGAGGCCGCCTACGGCCTGTCGGAAACCCACACCTGCGACACCTACACGCCGCAGCATGCGCCGCGCTGGGGCACGCAGGGCGTGGCGGTGCCGGGCGTGCGCATCCGCATCATCGACCCCGACACCGGCGAGGACCGGCCGGTGGGCGAAGTGGGCGAGATCATCCTGGCCAGCGAAGGCTCCTTCAAGGGCTACTGGAACAAGCCCGAAGCCACGGCCGCCACGCTGCGAAACGGCTGGGTGCACACCGGCGACATGGGCAGGATGGACGCCGACGGCTACCTCACCTTCATCGGCCGCTTCAAGGAAATGATCAAGGTCTCGGGCTACAGCGTGTTCCCGGAAGAGGTCGAGACCATCCTCATCAAGCATCCGGCGGTGGCACAGGCCGCGGTCATCGCGCAGCCCGACGCGGAGAAGGGCGAAGTGGTCAAGGCCTTCATCGTCAGGAAGCCCGGCGCGCAGGTGGACGAGGCGCAGCTGATCGCCTGGTCGCGCGAGAACATGGCGCCCTACAAGACGCCGCGCATGGTGCGCTTCATTGATGCGCTGCCCACCACCGGCGCCGGCAAGGTGCTGCGCCGGCTGCTCAAGGACAAGGAATGACCTTCAAGAAGATCCTCATCGCCAACCGCGGCGAAGTGGCCGTGCGCCTGGCGCGTGCGCTGCGCGACCTCGGCATTGGCAGCGTGGCGGTGCATGCGCGCGACGATGCACAGGCCCTGCATGTGCAACTGGCCGACGTGGCGGTGGCACTCGATGCCACGGGCCCCGCCGCCTACCTGGACGGCGCGCGCCTCATCGAGATCGCGCGCGCGCAGGGCTGCGATGCGGTGCATCCGGGCTACGGCTTCCTGAGCGAGCGCGCCGATTTCGCGCAGGCCTGCGCGGACGCGGGCCTGGTCTTCATCGGCCCCACGGCCGAACAGCTGGGCCTGTTCGGCGACAAGGCACGCGCACGCGCGCTGGCCCAGCAGTGCGACGTGCCGGTGATGCCCGGCAGCAGCGGCGCGGTCACGCTGGCGCAGGCCCAGGCCTTCTTTGCGCAGCAGGCCGCCGGTGGCGAGCAGGCTGGCGTCATGGTCAAGGCCATCGGCGGCGGCGGCGGGCGCGGCATGCGCGCCGTGCTGCGCGCCGAAGACCTGCCCGAGGCGCATGCGCGCTGCACCTCCGAAGCCAAGGCGGCCTTCGGCGTCGATGGCGTGTATGTCGAGCGCCTGATGCGCAATGCGCGCCACATCGAGATCCAGGTGCTGGGCGACGGACAGCAGGTGGCCAGCCTGGGCGAGCGCGAATGCACCTTGCAGCGGCGCTTCCAGAAGCTGGTGGAAATCGCGCCCAGCCCGGCGCTGGGTGCGGACCTGAAGGACCGCATCACCCAGGCCGCGCTGCGCATGGCGCAGGCGGTGGGCTACCGGGGGCTGGGCACCTTCGAGTTCCTGGTGGACGAGGATTCGAAGAAGCTGCCCTTCGTCTTCATCGAGGCGAACCCGCGGCTGCAGGTGGAGCACACCGTGACCGAGGAGGTGACGGGCCTGGACCTGGTGCAGTTGCAGATCGGCGTGCTGGCCGGCCAGTCGCTGGCCGACCTGGGCATCGAGCCCGGCAAGACAGCCGCGCAGCGCGGCTTTGCCGTGCAGTGGCGCATCAATGCCGAGACGCTGGACGCCCAAGGCAACGCCCGCCCCGCCAGCGGCAGCCTGACGCGCTTCGACCTGCCGGCCGGCCCCGGAGTGCGTGTGGACACGCACGGCTACACGGGCCTGGCGCCGTCGCCGCACTACGACACACTGCTGGCCAAGCTGATCGTGCACAGCGCCTCGCCCCGCTTTGCCGACGCGCTGCGCCGCTCGCTGCGCGCACTGGAGGAGTGCCGCATCGAAGGCATGGCCAGCAACCTGCCGCTGCTGCGTGCCATCGGCGAGCGGCCCGAGTTCGCGCGCCAGGCGGTGCACACGCGCTTCGTGGAAGAACACCTGGCCGACTTGCTGGGCGCTGCGCAGAAGTTCGAACCCAAGCCCGGCAAGCCCGCGGTGCACGGCAGCGCAGCAGCCGCTCCGGTGCCGGAAGAAGACGATCCCGCCGCGCCGACGATCAAGGCGCCGATGGCGGCCAAGCTGGTGCAGTTCGAAGTCGAAGTGGGCGACGTCCTGCCGGCCGGCGCGCAAGTCGGCGTGCTGGAAGCCATGAAGATGGAGCACCTGCTGCACGCCCCGGTGGCGGGCCGGGTGACCGCCTTGCTGGCGCAGCCCGGCGACTACCTGGTCGAGGGCCAGTCGCTGGTCCAGCTCGAAGCCGTCGATGCGCAGGCGGTGCAGGCCCAGGCCGAGCAGGCGCTGGACCCCGACGCCATCCGCGCCGACCTGCAGCGCGTGATCGACCGCCATGCGCCCACGCTGGACGAGAACCGCCAGGCCGCGGTGGCCAAGCGCCACGCGCAGGGCGGACGCACCGCGCGCGCCAACGTGGCCGACCTGTGCGACCTGCACGAGGACCCGAACAACTTCAACGAATACGGCGCGCTCGCCATTGCCGCGCAGACGCGCCGGCGCACGCTGGAAGACCTGGTCGCCAACACGCCGGCCGACGGCATGATCACCGGCGTGGGCAACGTCAACAGCGCCCGCTTCGGCCCCGAGAAGTCGCGCTGCGTGGTCATGGCCTACGACTACACCGTGCTGGCCGGCACGCAGGGCATGCGCAACCATGCCAAGACCGACCGCATGCTGCGCGTGGCCCACCAGCTGCGCCTGCCGGTGGTGCTGTTCGCCGAGGGCGGCGGCGGGCGGCCGGGCGACACCGACATGCCCATCGTCGCCGGCCTGAACAACCACACCTTCAGCCAGTTCGCCGCGCTCTCGGGCAAGGTGCCGGTGGTGGGCATCGCGCATGGCCGGTGCTTTGCCGGCAACGCGGCGCTGCTGGGGTGCGCGGACGTGATCATCGCCACCGAGGCCAGCAATATCGGCATGAGCGGCCCGGCCATGATCGAAGGCGGCGGCCTGGGCACCTTCGCGCCCGAGCAGATCGGGCCGAGCAGCGTGCAATCGAAGAACGGCGTGATCGACATCCTGGTGAAGGACGAGCGCGAAGCCGTGGCCGTGGCCAAGCAGTACCTGTCGTACTTCCAGGGCGCGGTGGGCGACTGGCAATGCGCCGACCAGCGCCTGCTGCGCCACGCCGTGCCCGAGAACCGCCTGCGCGTGTACGACGTGCGCGCCGCCATGCAGGGGCTGGCCGACAGCGGCTCGGTGCTCGAACTGCGCGCCGGCTTCGGCGCCGGCATCATCACCGCGCTGGCACGCATCGAAGGCCGGTCGGTGGGCATCCTGGCCAACAACCCGCACCACCTGGGCGGCGCCATCGACGCCGAGGCGGCCGACAAGGCCGCGCGCTTCATGCAGCTGTGCAATGCGCACGGCCTGCCCCTCGTCTCGCTGTGCGACACGCCCGGCTTCATGGTCGGGCCCGAGGTCGAGGCGCAGGCCCAGGTGCGCCACGTGTGCCGCATGTTCATGGTGGCCTCGCACCTGCGCGTGCCCTTCTTCGCGGTGGTGCTGCGCAAGGGCTACGGCCTGGGCGCGCAAGCCATGACGGCGGGCGGCTTCGATGCGCCGGTGTTCACGGTGGCCTGGCCCACCGGCGAGTTCGGCGCCATGGGCCTGGAGGGCGCGGTGCGCCTGGGCTACCGCAAGGAGCTCGAGGCCGCACCCGAGGGCCAAGCGCGCGATGGGCTGTTCAAGAAGCTGGTGGCGCAGCAGTACGCCAACGGCGAGGCGATCAACATGGCGCAGACGCTGGAGATCGATGCGGTGATCGACCCCGCGCAGACGCGAAGCTGGCTCGTGCGCGGGCTGCATTCGGCAGGCGCGATGCACGAGGCGGCTGCACCGTACGTCGACACCTGGTGATGCCCGCGGGCGGGCGCATGGCGCTTTCGTGCGCCCGCTACACCTCGACATAAGACTTCGCTCGCGGTTGACGGGCGCTTCACATGGCGCGCTCAGCATGAAGGCTCCCAAGTTCATTCGAAGGAGCAAACATGAAGAAGCTTGTGATCACCGCCGGCGCCGCCGCCCTGCTGTCGCTGGGTGCACTGGTCGTTCCGGCCACGGCACAGGCCCAGGTGTCGGTCTCTGTGCAGTTCGGCCCGCCGGCGCCGGTGTATGAGCGCGTGCCCGCGCCGCGCCCGGGCTACGTCTGGGCGCCGGGCCACTACGAGTACCAGCGCGGCCGCTATGCGTGGACCGGCGGCCGCTGGATGGCCGCGCGCCCCGGCTACGCCTATCACGCGCCGAACTGGGTGGAGCGCCATGGCCGCTGGTACTACAGCCAGGGCCGCTGGGACCGCGACCGCGACGGCATCGCCAACCGCTACGACCGCCATCCGAACCGGCCGGACACGGTGCGCTACGACCGTGATCGCGACGGCGTGCCCAACGCCCACGACCGCCGCCCGGACGATGCGCGTCGCCATTGAGTAGGCGAAGTACGACGCAAGTTGTCAGCCTCGGGCGCGAGCGGCGATTTTTCTACAAGACTTCGCTCGCGCTTGACATTCGCTTTACAAAAGAACCGCAACATGCAGTCACGCAACGCCAATGACGTTGCATGACAAAAGGAGCCACCATGAACCGCATCGCCCGCATCAGCATCGCCACCGGCCTCGTATCCCTGGCCGCACTCGGCGCTACCGCCGCCAGCGCCCAGGTCTGGGGCTCGGTCAGCATCAACCTTCCCGGCCCGCCGGTGGCCGTGATGCCCGCGCCGCCCGTGTACGTGCGCCCCGCGCCGGTCTACGTGCAGCCTGCGCCGCGTGCCTATGGCTACGGCTACGGCCGCGACAACTACTACCGCCACGGCCGTGGCCATGGCGATGGCTACTACGGCCACCGCGACTACGGCCATCGCGACTATCGCGGCGCCCGCTGGGACCGCGACGGCGACGGCGTGCCCAACCGCTACGACCGCCGCCCGGGCAACCCCTACCGCTACTGAATGGGCTAGATGGGCAGCAGCCTGAAGGCCAGCGGCATGAGCAGCGCAGCCAGCAGCACCTGCAGCCCCAGCGCCAGGCCGGCATAGGCGCCGGCCTGCGCATCCACCTGCAGGGCGCGCGCGGCGCCGATGCCGTGCGAGGCGGTGCCCAGCGCAAAGCCGCGCGCCGCATAGCCTTCGGGGTCGGTCGCCAGCCGCATGGCGTCGAACAGGTACTTGCCGGTGAGCGCGCCGATCATGCCGGTGAGCACCGTGAACACCGCGGAGAGTGCCGGAATCCCGCCGATCTTTTCCGAGATGCCCATGGCCACCGGCGCCGTCACCGACTTGGGTGCCAGCGACAGCACCACGTCATGCGGCAGCCCCACCGCCCAGCCCAGCAGCATCGCCGACACGCAGGCGGCGGCCCCGCCGAGAAAGCCCGCCAGCAGGATGCGGCCGAAGCGCTCGCGCAATTCGAGCCGCCGCAGCCACAGCGGCCAGGCCAGCGCCACCACCGCCGGGCCGAGCAGGAAGTGGATGAACTGCGCCCCGGCAAAGTAGCTCGGGTAGTCCACGCCCGTGGCCAGCAGGCCGCTGGCCAGCACCAGCACCGACCACAGCACCGGATTGGCCCAGGGCGCGCCGCCCAGCCGCGCCGAGGCGGCCTGCGCCAGCAGGTACACCACCAGCGTGGCCGTCAGGCCGAACAGGGGCGAGGCGGAAAGATAGATCCAGAGTTCGACGAAGCGCGGCATCGGCTCAATCCTTGTTCTTGCTTGCAGGCGCCGGGCGCGGCCACCACATGACCGCGGCGCTGACGCCCAGGCCGATCCAGGTGGACAGCGCGATCACCAGCAGCATGCGGCCGCCGTACTGCGCCAGCAGCGCCAGGTGAGTCATGACGCCCACGCCCACGGGAATGAACAGCAGCGACAGGTGCGCCAGCAGGAAGTTGGCGCATTCACCCACCGGTTCGCGGACGGCTTCGAGCCGCAGGCCGACCAGCAGCAGCACCAGCCCCAGCACCGGGCCGGGCAAGGGCAGGGAGAAGAAGCGCGACAGCACCTCGCCGAGGGACTGGAAGACGAGCAGCCAGGCCAGTCCGCGCAAGCCTTTCATGGCGTCAATCGACGCGGCGGATCGAGTCGACGTCGATCTCGGGCGAGCTCATGAATTCCTTTTCGACCTCGCCCTGAATCTCGACCTTCGCCTTGTCGTCAATAGGCCCAGCCGGGAAGATCTTCTTGTCGATTTCCACGCGGATGGTGCCCGTGCCGTCGGAGAACTCGTATTTCTCCGAGCCGACCTTCTTCAGGAGGTTGCCGCGCAGTGCCACGTGCTGGTCGTCGGTACCGCTCTTGAGCACCTCGGCCACCGTGGTGAGCTTGACGTTCGAGGGGCCGACATATTGCGCGAATGCCGCGCCGGTCGCCAGCGCGAAGGCGGCCGCGGCCGCGACGGACTTCAGTGCTTGCATGAAGCTTGATCCTCCTGGGATGTTGTCGATGGGCGGCATTCTGCGCCAGCCGCGTGGCGGGCCGCCCCTCGCGAGAAGCGTTTCAGCGGAACACCACGGTGCGGTGCCCATTGAGCAGCACCCGGTGCTCGCTGTGCCACTTCACCGCGCGGGCCAGCACCTGGCTCTCGGTGTCGCGCCCGCGCGCCGTGAGGTCTTCCACCGTGTCGGTGTGGTCGGCGCGGGCCACGTCCTGCTCGATGATCGGGCCTTCGTCCAGGTCGGCCGTGACGTAGTGGGCCGTGGCGCCGATCAGCTTCACGCCGCGGTCATGCGCCTGGTAGTAGGGCTTGGCACCCTTGAAGCTGGGCAGGAAGGAGTGGTGGATGTTGATGGCGCGGCCCTGCAGCTTGGCGCACAGGTCGTTGCTCAGCACCTGCATGTAGCGCGCCAGCACCACGAGCTCGGCGCCTTCCTCCTGGATGATCTCGAACTGCTTGGCCTCGGCCTGCGCCTTGGTGGCCGCCGTGACCGGGATGTGGTGGAAGGGCACGTTGTAGCTGGCGGCCAGCTGGTAGAACTCGCGGTGGTTCGAGACGATGGCGCGGATGTCGATGGCCAGCAGGCCGCTCTTCCAGCGGAACAGCAGGTCGTTCAGGCAATGGCCTTCCTTGCTGACCATGATCACCGTCTTCATCGGCTGCTGCGCCGCGTGCAGCTGCCAGTTCATGGCAAAGCCCTTGGCGAATCCTTCCAGGTCGGCCTTGAGCGAGGCCTCGTCGCGGCTGCCGCAGGCAAAGCGCACGCGCATGAAGAACAGGCCCGTGCCGTGGTCGTTGTACTGCGCCGCTTCTTCGATGTTGCCGCCGCGCTCGAGCAGGAAGCCGGAGACGGCATGCACGATGCCGGTGCGGTCGGGGCAGGAAAGGGTGAGGATGTACGCGGGATTCATAGAACCCGCGATTGTCGCAGGCCCCGTTCAGCCCGGCTCGAAGCGGTACAAAGCCGCCGGATTGCGCACCAGGATCTGCTCGCGCACCTCGGCCTGCGGTGCGACCTGCTGCGCCAGCGCGTCGACCAGCGCGCCGTCGTCGGGGATGTGCGAGTGGTTCGGATGCGGCCAGTCGGTGCCCCAGACGCACTGGGCCGGGAATTCATCGGCCAGCAGGCGGGCCAGGGCGATGCCGTCGGCGTAGTCGGCGCGCCTGGAAATCCGGTCGATGCCGCTGAGCTTGACCCAGGTGCGGCCCGGCCGGGCGCGAAGGTGCGCGCGCAGGGCGGCAAAGTCGGCATGCTGCGGCCCGAGCGAGGCATCCACCCGGCCCATGTGGTCGATCACGACCGGCACGGCGCTGCCGTCGATCAGCTCGGCCAGCGCGTGGATCAGCGGCCCCTCGACCTGCAGCTGCAGGTGCATGCCCAGCGGCGCCAGGCGGCGGCTCAAGGCGAGCACAGCCTGGGGCTGTTCGGCCAGGTCCCGCGGCGCCATGAAGTTGAAGCGGATGCCGCGAAAGCCCGCCGCCGCCAGGCGGACGAGCTCGGCGTCGGGCACATCCGCCGGCGCCAGCGCCACGCCCAGGTAGCGCCCGCCGGCGGCGGCCATGGCGTCTTCCACCACCCGGTTGTCGAAGCCGTGCACCAGCGACTGCACGATCACGCAGCGCTCGATGCCCAGGTGCCGGTGCAGGGCAAACAGCGCTTCCTTGGGCGCGTCGCCGGGGCGGATGGCCGAGCCGGCGTCGAAGGGAAAGCGCGCCATCGGCCCGAACACATGCACGTGCGCATCGCAGGCCAGCGGCGGCAGCGCCACGGCGGGCTGGCGCGGGTGCGGGCGCCAGGTCGGCGCGCGAACATCGTCGTCTTGCATGGCGGACGCATTGTGCAAGAGGGTGCCAAAATGCCTCTTCCTGCCCACCTCGGGGCATTGCCACGCATCTAGCACCAGGAGTGATTTCGATGGCCTACAACGACTTGCGCATGGACAACCAGTGGTTGCCCTTTACCCCCAACCGTGCCTTCAAGAAGGACCCGCGGGTCTTCGTGGCAGCAGACGGCATGGAGTTCACCACGCACGACGGCAGGAAGGTGATCGACGGCATCTCGTCGCTGTGGTGCGTGGGCGCGGGCCACAACCGCAAGCCGATCAACGAGGCCATCAAGAAGCAGCTGGACACGCTGGACTACGCCACCGCCTTCCAGGTGAGCAACGACAAGGCTTTCAAGGCGGCCGAGATGATCGCCGCCATGGCCCCGGGCGACCTGAACAAGGTGCTGTTCTGCAACTCGGGCAGCGAAGCGGCCGACACCTCGATGAAGGTGGCACTGGCCTACCACCGCGCGCGCGGCGAGGGCCACCGCACCATGTTCATCGGCCGCGAGAAGGGCTACCACGGCGTGGGCTTCGGCGGCATGTCGGTGGGCGGCATTCCGGGCAACCGCAAGGTCTTCGGCGGCGCCATGCTGCCCAAGGTGGACCACATGCGCTTCATCCACGACCCGGTGAACCATGCCTACATCCACAACGAGGAGCCGGTGTGGAAGGAAGACGCGCTGGCCGACCTGGAGCAGCGCATCCTGCCGCTGCACGACCCGAGCAACGTGGCCGCGATCATCGTGGAGCCGGTGGCCGGTTCGGCCGGCTGGTACCTGCCGCCCAAGGGCTACCTCGCCAAGCTGCGCGAGATCTGCGACAAGCACGGCATCCTGCTGATCTTCGACGAGGTCATCACCGGCTTCGGCCGCATGGGCACCAACTTCGCGTCCGACTTCTACGGCGTGGTGCCCGACATGCTCAACTTCGCCAAGTGCGTGACCAACGGCGTGATTCCGCTGGGCGGCGTGATCGTGCGCGACAAGCTCTACGACGCCATGATGAACACCAACGCGCCCGAGCACGTGGTGGAGTTCTTCCACGGCTACACCTACTCGGGCCACCCGGTGGCCTGCGCGGCGGCCATCGCCACGCTGGACCTGTTCAAGGCCGAGGGCCTGTTCCAGCGCGCCGGCGAAATGGGCAAGGTGCTGGGCGACGCCTTCCACAGCACCTTCAAGGGCCTGCCCAACGTCATCGGCATCCGCAGCCTGGGCCTGGCCTCGGCGGTGGAACTGGCGCCCATCGCCGGGCTGCCGGGCAAGCGCGCCTACGACATCTTCCTCGACTGCTACCACAAGGGCTCGCTGGTGCGCCCGGCCGGCGACGTGCTGGTGATCGCGCCGCCGTACGTGGTGGAGAAGTCGCACATCGACACGCTGGTCAACACGCTGGCGGACGCGATCAAGCGGCACGCTTGAGGATGGAAGAAAGGGCCGCAGCAGCGGCCCTTTTCACTTGGCGCTGCCGGGCCGCGCCGCCTTGAATTCGGCGCAGTAATCGCGCGGCGGCAAGGCGGGCGTGAACCACACCGCGTCGTACACCGCGGGCTTCATGTCCTCGCCCACCTCGCCGGCCACCAGCCGCACCACGCGCACCTCCATGTCGGTGGGCAGGTGCTGCGGCACGCCGACCACGCGCGGGCTGTGGCCCGAGCCGCTCACCAGCACCACGGTCTTGCCCGGCGACATGGCCTGGATCAGCGTCTGGGCCATGGCCCGGTCGCGCGCGATCTGGATGCGGGTCATGGGGCCGATCTGCGATTCGGGCAGGGCGTTGCAATGGCCCGTGCGCACCGCGTCCTGCTGCGCCTTGAGCGCCTCGGGATTGAGTTGCGCATCGAGCGACACATCGGCCATGGCGTCCTTCATGCGGGCGCGCGGCAGGTTGGCGCCCATCACCGGCACGCCCGCCTGCACGGCCGTCATCACCACCGGGCCATAGGCCTTCCAGGGCCAGCCCGCATCGTTCCAGCGCAGGGCGGTGCGCACCTGGGCTTCGCTGGCCTGCGGCGCAAGCCCGCGGGTGTCCTGGCCCTGCTCGGCCATCTCGAGCGCCAGGCCCGCCAGCTGGCCCTTGGCCGCCAGCGCCTGCAGCACTTCGCGTTCGATCTGCTGGTGCTCCGGTGCGTCGTGCTGCTCGCCCAGCAGGAGAAAGTTGGTGGGCATCAGGGCCTGCACCCGGTCCGCGATGGGCGGGGGCGGTTCTGGTGCAGCCGGCGCGAGCGCGGTGCATGCGGGCAGGAGCAGGCTGGCCAGGGCGGCCACCGCCCGGCGCTTCCAGTCCGGATGCGAGGCGGCGGAGGAAAAGGGCGCGTGGGCAGGCATGGTCGTACTATGCGCCTGCCGGGCCGGAATTTGGCTTTGCACCCGTGCAAAAAAGAAAGGGCCGCTCAATGAGCGGCCACTTACTTCGGCTGAGTCGCTGTCAGTGCATGAGCACCGGGTTCTGCGCCAGTTCGGCGTAACCTTCCAGCGTGGTCTCCACCTCTTCCTCGGTGGGTGTGTTCAGTTGCCAGGCGGCGATCTGCTTCTGGAACAGCTCGGCCCAGGAACCGTCGAGGTACACCTCCTTGCCGGAGCGCTTGTCGACGATCTCGAAACCATGGCGAGCCAGCACCGGCAGATCCGGCGTTGGCGTCGTCTCCCCTTCGTTCGCCTGCAGGTGCACGACGACGAAGGATTCGGAGTCATAGAGCATTTGCATGGTGTTGAAAGTCCTGAAGTCCTTTGCAGTCATGATCGTTAGATAGCAATCGCTACGCCAGTTTCAAGAGTGACGCACTTTTTGTAGGAAATGTGACCTCGCCGGCGTGGTCCGTTGCGCTGGCCGTGCCTTTTTCATGCTTTGCGCAAGGCAAGCGAATTCAGCGCAGGGTCATGGGGCATCAACGCCGCGCAGCGACAGGTCGATGACGTCGCCGTCCTGCTCGGTCTGGCGCATGCGCGCCGGCAGCCAGCCCAGTTCGGGCGCGAGCCAGAGTTCGAGCTTGTAGTCGTGCTCGCCGCGCGGCGCGCGGCTCAGGCGCCGCACCTCATATTCGCCGGCCGGCACGGCGATGCGTTCCGTGCCTTCGACGATGAAGGTCCATACGCCCGCTTCCTTCGGCCCGACGGTCTGGATGCTGATGCGGCTGCCTTCCGGATAGCGGGCCGCATCGCCTGCCAGCAGGGCCCCCAGCTGCATCACCACGCTGAGGCGGTCCTGCGCGCCTGGCAGGAGCGGCACGCTGGGCGAGTTGTTGCTGAAGACCACCTTGCCTTCCTCGCGCACCAGGTGGGAGGCCACCTCGGTGCGGCGCGTTTCGGAAAAGCGCGTGGGCGCGATGCCGCCTTCGTCGATGCGCCCCACGCTCGTCTGGCTGCGGATGGTCTTGAACATCATCTTCAAGGCCAGACGCGCGTTGTATTCGCTGCCATCCTGCAGCCACACCAGTTCGCCGAACACGCCCTTCCAGGGCTGCACGCCGCGCTGCCCCGTCATCTCGAAGTTCAGGCGGACCGAGGCGTGGACCTGCTTCGATTGGCCCGCACCCGGTGCGGTGAAACCGCCGGTGCCGGCCTCTGCCTGGCCTTCGCCACCCGGCGCGCCGGCGGTGCCGTTGGCTTCGCCCGCCTCGTTCACCGGCCCCGGCTCGCCTGCGCCCGACTCGGCGGGCGGCGGGGTGAGTTCGATGCGCGACATCTGCGCGGCGGCGTCCGGTGCGGCCAGGACCGGGGC
>NZ_BCUU01000052.1 GCF_001591385.1 Variovorax soli NBRC 106424 | reverse complement strand
CACCGGCACCGGCACCCGCAACACCGCCCGCGGCTGTCACGCCGCCCAAGCCCAAGGTGGCCGCGCCGCCGCCTCCTCCGCCCAAGGGCTTCTTCGACGATCTGCTCGAGAACCCGCTGGTGCTCGGCGGCGGCGCACTGGCCGTCCTGCTGCTGGGCTGGCTGGGCTACCGCGTCGCCAGCCGCCGCCGTGCCAATGCCAGCGAAAGCATCTTCCTGGAAAGCCGCATTCCGAAGGACTCCTTCTTCGGTGCCAGCGGTGGCGAATCGGTCGACACCAAGAACCAGAGCCTGTCGGCCACGTCGTCGATGTCCTATTCGCCCAGCCAACTGGATGCAGGCGACGTCGACCCGGTGGCCGAAGCCGACGTGTACCTGGCCTACGGCCGCGACCTGCAGGCCGAGGAAATCCTGCGCGAAGCGCTGCGCATCAACCCCGAGCGCACGGCCATCCACCTGAAGCTGCTCGAGATCCACGCCAAGCGCCGCGATCTGCGTGCCTACGAAGCCCTGGCCTCGGACGTACACAAGCTCACAGGCGGTTCGGGCACCGAATGGGCCCGCGTGGTCGAACTGGGCCGCGACCTGGACCCGGGCAACCCGCTGTACCAGCCTTCCGGTGCGTCGGCCGCTGCCCCAGCGCCTACGCAGGCGGCGCCTGCACCGGTCGCCGTAAAGCCGGTCGCGCCGCCCCCGCCTGCTGCGCCGGCCCCGGCCTTCGTGCCCTCGGTCGCGCCGCTGGATTTCGACCTGGAGCTGGACAAGCCCTCCACCAAGCCGACGACCCAGCCGTCGCCGCTGACCGCCAGCCTGCCGCCCCTGGCCGCCCCGGTGGCTGCCGCCGCAGCAGCCACGCGTACAGCGATCAACGGCGGCGGCCGCCACGCCGCCGAACTGGAAAACGATTTCGACACGGCACCCGCCGCCCTGGAGCCCTCGGCCCGCCGCGCCCCCCGCCTGGCGGACGACGAGGAGCACACCCAGCCCGCCACCCTGCGCGCTGGCCTGCCCGGCGACTCGGGCTTTGTCGAATTCGACATGAGCACCCGCGGCGGATCGCTGGGCACCAACACCTCGCCGGCCCGCCTGGAGCCCGCCTTCGAGGACAGCGGCGAGAACCCGCACGCCATCAAGCTCACGCTGGCGCGCGAACTGCATGCGCTGGGCGATGCCGAGGGCGCCCGCTCGCTGGTCGAGGAAGTGGCCGCCGAAAGCTCGGGCGACCTGCGCGCGCAAGCGCAGCAGTTGCTCGGCCAACTGCGCTGAGGGGTCTTGCTTGAGGGTTGACGGGTGAGGCTGGCCCTCGGCGTTCGATATCTGGGTCGCGCATACGACGGCTGGCAAAGCCAGCCATCGGGCAAGACGGTGCAAGACAAGCTGGAGGCCGCGCTCGCGGCCTTCGCTGCTTCTCGCATCTCCACCTTGTGCGCGGGCCGCACGGACTCCGGCGTGCACGGCCTCATGCAGGTCGTGCACTTCGACACCGAGGTCGAGCGCACGCCTTTCTCATGGGTGCGCGGCACGAACAGGTACCTGCCTGAAGACATCGCGGTGCAGTGGGCCCAGGTGGTGCCGAGGGAGTTCCATTGCCGCGCAAGCGCCGTCGGGCGCCGCTACCTCTATGTGCTCTCGCAGTCGCCGGTGCGGCCCAGCATCGATGCAGGGCGCATCGGCTGGACCATGTACCCGCTCGACGGAGACAGCATGCGGGCCGCCGCGCAGATCCTCATCGGGCAACACGACTTCAGTTCCTTCCGCGCTTCGGCCTGCCAGGCCCTGTCGCCGGTGAAAGAGCTTCGCCGCATCGAGATCCGACGCGATTCGCCGGACGAGCGCTGCCGCTGGTATTTCGAGTTCGAGGCCGACGCCTTCCTGCACCACATGATCCGCAACATCATGGGCTGCCTGGTTCGCATCGGGCAGGGACAGGCCAAGCCAGAGTGGATGGCCGAGGTGCTGGCCGCCCGCAGCCGCCTGATCGCCGCGCCGACCTTTTCGCCGGCCGGGCTCTATTTCGTCGGGCCGCAATACGGGCCGCAGTGGGGTCTCCCGCCCGAAGTGACGGTGGGCTCGGGCGCGGCTGCGTATCATGGCCTGTCATGAGTGACCAACCGACCCGCACGCGCATCAAGATCTGCGGCCTGACCCGCGAGCAGGACGTGGATGCGGCGGTGGCCGCGGGTGCCGATGCCGTCGGCTTCGTGCTCTATCCCAAGAGCCCGCGCGCCGTCAGCATCGAACGGGCGGCCGAGCTGGCATCGCGCCTGCCGCCGTTCGTGACGCCGGTGCTGCTTTTCGTCAACGAGGATCCGGCCGTGTCCCATCGTGCCCTTGCCGCCGTTGCCGGTGCCATGGCGCAGTTCCATGGCGACGAAACGCCTGCTCAATGCCGTGCCGCCGCCGCAGGCCACCGGTTCATGCGCGCCGCCCGGATTCCGCTCGGTCCGTCCGGAATCGACTTCGACCTCGTAAAATACGCCCAGGATTTCTCAGACGCCCAGGCCATCCTGCTCGACGCCCATGTCGAGGGATACGGCGGAGGCGGCAAGGCATTCGATTGGTCACTCCTTCCACACGTCGCAAACGCTCACCTCGTCTTGTCTGGTGGGTTGACGCCTGCCAACGTCGGCGATGGCATTCGCGTGCTGCGGCCGCGTTGCAAGACGCTGGCCGTTGACGTGAGTTCCGGCGTGGAAGCCTCCAAGGGCATCAAGGACGCCGGCAAGATCCGCGAATTCGTCGCGGCCGTGCGGGCCGCCGACGCTTTCGCCTCCCAGTAAGCGCTGGCCCACCGCCTCCTTCCTTCTTTGTCGAATGGAGCCGGTCGTGCCGGCAACCATCGAGGCATCAGAAACACCATGTTCGATTACCAGCAACCCGACGCCAGCGGCCATTTCGGCACGTACGGCGGCACCTTCGCCAGCGAAACGCTCACGCACGCCATCAACCAGTTGCGCGATGCGTACGAGCGCTACAAGAACGACCCCGACTTCCTGGCCGAATTCCGCTACGAGCTGGCGCATTTCGTGGGCCGGCCTTCGCCCATCTACCATGCGGCGCGCTCCAGCCGCGAGATGGGCGGTGCGCAGATCTACCTCAAGCGCGAAGACCTCAACCACACCGGCGCCCACAAGGTGAACAACACCATCGGCCAGGCCATGCTCGCACGCCGCATGGGCAAGCCGCGCGTCATCGCAGAGACCGGCGCCGGCCAGCACGGTGTGGCCACCGCCACCATCTGCGCCCGCTACGGCCTCGAATGCGTGGTGTACATGGGCGCGGAAGACGTCAAGCGCCAGAGCCCCAACGTCTACCGCATGAACCTGCTGGGCGCCACCGTGGTGCCGGTGGAGTCGGGCAGCCGCACCCTGAAGGACGCGCTGAACGAGGCCATGCGCGACTGGGTCACCAACGTCGAAGACACCTTCTACATCATCGGCACCGTGGCCGGCCCGCACCCCTACCCGACCATGGTGCGCGATTTCCAGAGCGTGATCGGCAACGAGTGCATCGAGCAGATGCCCGGCATGCTGGCCCAGCAGGGCATCACCGGCGAGATGCAAGGCAAGCAGCCCGACGTGGTGGTGGCCTGCGTGGGCGGCGGCAGCAACGCCATGGGCATCTTCTACCCGTACATCCCGTTCGAGAACACGCGCCTGGTGGGCGTCGAGGCCGCCGGCGAAGGCCTGGACAGCGGCAAGCATTCCGCCTCCATCCTGCGCGGCAGCCCGGGCGTGCTGCACGGCAACCGCACTTACCTGCTGCAGGACGACAACGGACAGATCACCGAGACGCACAGCATCAGCGCCGGCCTGGACTACCCCGGCGTCGGCCCCGAGCATGCCTACCTGGCGGACATCGGCCGCGCTGAGTACGTCGGCATCACCGACAAGGAAGCGCTGGAAGCCTTCCACTACCTGTGCCGCACCGAGGGCATTATCCCGGCGCTGGAATCGAGCCACGCGGTGGCTTATGCGCTCAAGCTGGCCAAGACCATGCGGCCGGACCAGTCGATCCTGGTCAATCTCTCCGGCCGCGGCGACAAGGACATCGGCACCATGGCCGACCTGTCGGGCGTGGACTTCTATGACCGGCCGTCCATGCGCGGCCTGTCGGTGAAGGGAGGCAAGTGATGAGCCCCACCACCCACAGGATTGCTGCCACCTTCGACAAGCTCAAGGCCGAGGGCCGCCGCGCCCTCATCCCCTATGTGACGGCCGGTTTCCCGTACGCCGACGTCACGCCCGAACTGATGCACGGCATGGTCGCCGCCGGCGCCGACGTGATCGAGCTGGGTGTTCCCTTCTCCGACCCCATGGCCGACGGCCCGGTGATCCAGAAAGCCGGCGAAGCCGCCCTGGCGCTGGGCATCGGCATGGTCCAGGTGCTGCAGATGGTGGCCGCCTTCCGCGAAAAAGACGCCACCACGCCCGTGGTGCTGATGGGCTATGCCAATCCCGTGGAACGCTACGACCAGAAGCACGGCCAGGGCGCCTTCATCCGCGATGCGGCCGCGGCCGGCGTGGACGGCCTGCTGGTGGTGGACTACCCGCCGGAAGAATGCGAAGCCTTTGCGCAGCAGCTGCGCGCGAAGGGCATCGACCTGATCTTCCTGCTGGCTCCCACGAGCACGCCCGAGCGCATGGCGCAGGTGGCGCGCATCGCCTCGGGCTATGTCTACTACGTGTCGCTCAAGGGCGTGACCGGCGCTGGCCACCTCGACACCGAGGCCGTCGGCCAGATGCTGCCGCGCATCCGCGAGTACGTGAAGATTCCGGTGGGCGTGGGCTTCGGCATCCGCGATGCGAAGACCGCGCAGGCCATCGGCAGCGCCGCCGACGCGGTGGTGATCGGCAGCAAGATCATCCAGCTCATCGAAGACGCCCCCCGCGAGCGCGTGGTGCCGCTGGTGGACGAGTTCCTGGCCGGCATCCGCGAGGCCCTCGACGCCCTGCCGGCCAACACCGCGAAGAACGCCTCAGGGCGTTGAGACGGCATTTGGCAAAATACAGCCCTCACCCACCAGGAGTGACAGCATGAGCTGGCTAGAAAAACTTCTCCCCCCCAAGATCACCCCGACCGATCCGAGCGAGCGCCGCCAGATGCCCGAAGGCCTCTGGATCAAGTGCCCGAGCTGCGAGACGGTGCTCTACAAGACCGACCTGGAACACAACCAGAACGTCTGCCCGAGCTGCGCGCACCATCACCGCATCGGCGCGCGTGCCCGCCTCGACGCCTTCCTCGATCCCGAGGGCCGCTACGAGATCGGCCAGGAAGTGCTGCCGGTGGACGCGCTCAAGTTCAAGGACAGCCGCAAGTACCCCGAACGCCTGAAGGAAGCGCTGGAGAACACCGGCGAAACCGACGCACTCGTGGTGATGGGCGGCGCCATCCACAGCATCAATGCCGTAGTGGCCTGCTTCGAGTTCGAGTTCATGGGCGGCAGCATGGGCAGCGTGGTGGGCGAGCGCTTCGTGCGCGGCGTCGAAACGGCCATCGAGCAGAAGGTGCCCTTCATCTGCTTCACCGCCACCGGCGGCGCGCGCATGCAGGAAGGCCTGCTCTCGCTGATGCAGATGGCCAAGACCAACGCCGCCCTCACGCGCCTGGCCAAGAAGGGCCTGCCCTACATCAGCGTGCTGACCGACCCGACCATGGGCGGCGTGAGTGCCGGCTTCGCCTTCATGGGCGACGTCGTCATTGCCGAGCCCAAGGCGCTGATCGGCTTTGCCGGCCCGCGCGTGATCGAATCCACCGTGCGCGTGACCTTGCCCGAAGGCTTCCAGCGCGCGGAATTCCTGCAGACCAAGGGCGCCATCGACTTCATCTGCGACCGCCGCGAACTGCGCAAGACCATTGCCGACACGCTGGCCATGCTGCTGCGCCAGCCGGCCGACGCCGTCATCTGAGCGGCCGATCCACCAGGAAACAGGGGCCCGTGAGGCCCCTGTTTTTGTTTGAGGTCAGCGCCGGCCCATTCCGTAGGCCCAGGCCAGGCCGTCGCCCAGGATGATGGCCACGATCTGCAGCAGCACGATCACCACCAGCGGCGACAGGTCCACGCCCCCCACCAGCGGGATCAGCTTGCGCACCGGCCGCACCAGCGGCTCGGCCAGCCGGCCCACCAGGTCCTGCAGCATGGACGAGGCGGTCGGGATCCACGAAAGAATCGCGTAGACGATCAGCAGGGCCGTCAGCCCCGACACCGCAAGCTGCAGAAGCCCGAACACGGACAGCAGCGGCAGCTTGGCATAGCCACCGCCGGCGCCGATCAGCAGGAAAAGCAGCAGGAACTTGACCAGCACCAGCAGCCACGCGGCAATCAGGCTGGCCAGGTCCCAGCGGCGGAAGGCCGGCACGACGCGCCGCAGCGGCAGCACGATCCAGTCGGTGATGGCAAAGACGAAGCGCCCGAGCGGGTTGCCAAAAGGCACGCGGTGGTACTGCATGTACAGCCGCAGCAGGCACGCGCCACCGAACAGGCCCGTGATCACATCGAGAAGAAACGAGGGAATCTGGTAGAGCATGGCATTCCGCTTGGGAAGGGAGTGCGATGATAGCCAGCCGCGGACGCCTTTCTTCATGACATCCCCTTCCCTGACCACCCTCCCCCTGTTCCCGCTGGGCAGCGTCCTGTACCCCGGCGGCCTGCTGCCGCTGCGCATCTTCGAGGTGCGCTACCTGCGCATGATCGGCGAAGCGCACAAGGCAGGGGCGCCCTTCGGCGTCGTTGCGCTCACGCAAGGCTCGGAGGTGCGCGTGGCAGGCGCCGAAGCGGAGCGCTTCGCTACCATCGGCACGCTGGCCGAAATCCGCCGCTTCGAGGCGCCGCAGCCAGCCCTGCTGCACATCGAATGCGCCGGCATGCGGCGCTTCCGGGTGCATGGCAGCACGCAGCAGAAGAACGGCCTGTGGACCGGCGAGGTCGAATGGCTCGCGGACGACCTGCCGCTGCCGGTGCCGGACGACCTCGTGCACGTGTCGCAGGCCTTGAAGCGCCTGGTCGACACGCTCGAGGCACGCCGCGTGGCCGAAGGCCGTGACGACGTCCGCCTGCCGTTGGCCGAGCCCTTCCGCTTCGACGACTGCGGCTGGGTGGCCAACCGCTGGTGCGAGCTGCTGCCCATGCAAACCGAGCTCAAGCAGCGCCTGATGGAGCTGGAGAGCCCGCTGATGCGGCTGGAACTGGTGGCCGATCTGCTCTCGCGCCACGGCATCGCCTGAGCGCCTCCGCGCCGGCAAGGGGCCGGATAAAATAGCGGGTTTCGCGCCGCCCGCCCTGCCCGAAGGGCATTCCGATTCGCTTCGCGCGCGCATCCCATTCCGCCCTTTTCCATGACCCAGCCTACGCCCAACACCGCCGCACCCGCGCTCGACGACAACCAGCTGATTGCCGAGCGCCGCGAAAAATTGAAGGCACTGCGCGGCGCGCAAGCCGAGGGCAAGGGCGTGGCATTCCCCAATGACTTCAAGCCCGCCGATCGTGCGCTGCAGCTGCAGGCCGCCCACGGCGAGACCTCGGCCGAAACGCTGGAAGCCCAGCCCGTCACGGCGAGCGTGGCCGGCCGGATGATGCTCAAGCGCGTCATGGGCAAGGCCAGCTTCGCCACGCTGCAGGACGCCACCGGCCGCATCCAGCTCTACGTCACGCGCGACGCCGTCGGCGAAGCGGCGTATGCCGACTTCAAGCGCTGGGACCTGGGCGACATCCTGGGTGCCGAAGGCACGCTGATGAAGACCAAGACCGGCGAGCTGTCGATCAAGGTCACCCGCGTGCGCCTGCTCACCAAGAGCCTGCGTCCGCTGCCCGACAAGTTCCACGGCATGGCCGACCAGGAGCAGAAGTACCGTCAGCGCTACGTGGACCTGATCACCGACGAATCGGCCCGCGCGCGCTTCACCGCGCGCAGCCGCGCCGTGTCGGCCCTGCGCGAATTCATGGTGGCCAACGACTTCCTGGAAGTCGAGACGCCCATGCTGCACCCCATTCCCGGCGGCGCCAACGCCAAGCCCTTCAAGACGCACCACAACGCGCTGGACCAGGAGATGTTCCTGCGCATCGCGCCCGAGCTGTACCTCAAGCGCCTGATCGTGGGCGGCTTCGAGCGCGTGTTCGAGATCAACCGGAGCTACCGCAACGAGGGCATCTCGGTGCGGCACAACCCCGAGTTCACGATGATGGAGTTCTACGCGGCCTACTGGAACTACCGCGACCTGATGGACTTCACCGAGACGCTGATCCGCACCATTGCCCGGAAGGCCGTCGGCAGCCTTCAGCTCGAGTACCAGGGCAAGGCGGTGGACCTGGCGCAGCCCTTCGCGCGCCTGACCATCCGCGAGGCCATCCTGAAGTACACCGAGGCTGGCGAGCACGTGGACGATGCCGACTGGCTGCGCAATGCCCTGCGCAAGCTGGGCATGACCGAAGAGAAGGACCGCCTGGCCGGCCGCAGCCTGGCCAGCCTGCAGGTGTTGTACTTTGAAGAGACGGTGGAGGAAAAGCTCTGGCAGCCCACCTTCATCATGGAGCACCCGACCGAGATCTCGCCACTGGCCCGCGCCAATGACGAGCGCCCCGAGGTCACCGAGCGCTTCGAGCTCTACATCACCGGCCGCGAATTCGGCAACGGCTTCTCCGAGCTGAACGACGCCGAAGACCAGGCCGCGCGCTTCAACGCCCAGGTGGCAGCCAAGGACAGCGGCGACGACGAAGCCATGTTCTTCGACCACGACTTTGTCCGCGCGCTGGAGTACGGCATGCCGCCCACCGGCGGCTGCGGCATTGGCATCGACCGCCTGATGATGCTGCTGACCGATTCGCCCAGCATCCGCGACGTGATCCTTTTCCCTGCCCTGCGCCGGGAATCCTGAGCCCCGCCATGGCGCAGCAGCCCGCGCCTTCTTCCTTGAAATATCTGGCGGGCCATGCGCCGGCGCTGCTCGCGCAGGTTCAGGCTCGCATCGCCGAGGGCAGCCTCGGTCGCCTGCTGCTCGCCCGCTATCCGGCGGCACATGGGGTGCGTACCGACGGCGCGCTCTACGACTACGTGCATGAACTCAAGGCGCAGTTCATGCGGCGGTCCGAGCCGCTCTCGAAGGTGGCGTACGACGGCAAGCTGCACGTGGTGCGCAACGCCTTGGGCACGCACACGGCCATCTCGCGCGTGCAGGGAGGCAAGCTCAAGGCCAAGCGCGAGATCCGGGTTGCGAGCGTGATGCGGGAGGTGCCGGCCGAGTGGCTGCGCATGATCGTGGTGCACGAACTGGCGCATCTGCGCATTCGCGAACATGACAAGGCCTTCTACGCCCTGTGCACCCACATGGAGCCGGCCTACCACCAGCACGAGTTCGACCTTCGGCTCTACCTCACGCACCTGCACCTGGGCGGGCAGCCGTTGTGGGAGGCTGCCGGGACCAGTCTTCAGCCCAGGGCCTGAAGCCTGCGCAGCGCGTCCTGGTAACGGGGCGAAGCGGTCACCGCGTCCCAGCCGGGCGCATCGCCCATCGGAAGCAGAGACAGCCGGCGGGCATGGCTTTGCGCGTTGGGCGTCCACGTTCCGTCGCGCAGTGCGGCGGCCATGTCGTCCAGCATCTGGTCGAGCCCCGCGGCCTTCTCGCCCACGCTCTGGTTGCACAGCATCGGCAGGTCGCAGCCCGCCTGCAGCGCGGCCACGGCCGCTTCGCCAAAGCTCAGCTGGCGGCCGTCGATGTAGCGGCCCGCCTCCATGCTCAGGTCGTCGCTGAAGATCGCGCCGGAAAAGCCCAGCTGGCCGCGCAGGATGTCCCGGAGCCACCGGGGCGAGAAGCCGGCCGGCCGCGCGTCCACCTTGGGGTAGATCACGTGGGCCGGCATCACGGCCGACAGGGTGCCGCCCAGCCACTCGAAGGGGCGTGCATCGTCGGCCAGGATGGACTTCAGGCCCCGCCGGTCCACCGGAATGGCCACGTGCGAATCCGCCTTCACGTAGCCATGCCCCGGGAAATGCTTGCCGCAGTTGCCCATGCCGGCCTGCAGCATGCCGTGCATCACGCTCTTGGCCAGCACGGCCACCACGCGCGGGTCGCGGTGGAAGCTGCGGTCGCCGATCACGCCACTCTCGCCCCAGTCGAGGTCGAGCACCGGCGCAAAACTGAAGTCGATGCCGCAGGCGCGCAACTCGCTGGCCAGCACATAGCCCGCGCTGGTAGCGGCTTGCGTGGCCTGCATGGCGTCGTTCATCCAGAGGCGCCCCAACTGGCCCATGGCGGGCAGGCGGGTGAAGCCGTCGGTGCGAAAGCGCTGCACGCGCCCGCCTTCATGGTCGACGCAGATCAGCAGGTCGGGGCGCAGCGATTTGATCTCGCGGTTGAGCTCGCGCATCTGCACGCGGCTGTGCCAGTTGCGGGTGAAGTGGATGATGCCGCCCACCAGCGGGTTGGATATCCGCCGGCGGTCGTCGGTCGTCAGGTCGGTGCCCGCGATGTCGATGACGAGAGGGGCGTGCACGGGAGTCTTGGAGGTCATCAGGAACTGGCTGGCGGGTTCTGGCGCTCGACCACCACGAAGCTGGCGGCGTAATCGGTTTCGTCGGTCACGGTGACGTGGGCGGTGAGACCTTGCGCCTCGAACCAGGCCTTGAGCTCGCCATGCAGGACGATGACCGGCTTGCCGCTCTTCTCATTCAGGATCTCGCACGAGCGCCAGGTCATGGGCATGCGCATGCCCATGCCGACGGCCTTGCTGAAGGCCTCCTTGGCCGAGAAGCGGGTGGCCAGGTAGCGCATGCCGCGCTTGGGCCAGCGTGCGCTGCGGGTGCGCCAGATGGCCAGTTCCGCATCGCCCAGGACCTTGGCGGCAAAGCGCTCGCCCTGCCGCTCCAGCGCGGCCGTGATGCGGCGGATGTCGCACACGTCGGTGCCGATGCCGTAGATCACCGGGACTGGGCCTCGCTGATGCAGCGCAGGTACTCGCGCGTGGTGGCGGCATAGCCGAGCTCGAGCGAATCGGCGATGAACGCATGGCCGATGGACACTTCCTTCACCTCGGGGACGGCCTTCAGGAACTCGGTCAGGTTCTCGCGGCTGAGGTCGTGGCCGGCATTGACTTCCAGGCCGGCCGCCAGTGCGGCCTTGGCCGCATCCACGTAGACCTGCAGCACGGCATCGGCGCGCGACGTGCCGCGCGATGCGGCGTAGCCCTCGGTATACAGCTCGATGCGGTCGGCGCCCACCGCCTTGGCCGCAGCCATCATGTCCGGCTCGGGGTCCATGAACAGGCTGACGCGCACCCCGAGGCCCTTGCACTCGGCGATGAGCGGCTTCAGGCGCTGCGCGTCGTCGGGAAAGGTCCAGCCGTGGTCGCTGGTGAACTGGTCCTGGCTGTCGGGCACGAAGGTGGCCTGCGTAGGCCGCAGTTCGCGCACGAAGTCCATCAGGTTGTGGAAGGGGTTGCCCTCGATGTTGAACTCGGCCTGGGGCCAGTCCTTGGCCAGCAGCGCCGACAGCTCGTGCACGTCCTGGCCGCGGATGTGGCGCTCGTCCGGACGCGGGTGCACCGTGATGCCGTGCGCGCCGGCATCCAGGCAGACGGCCGCGGCGAAAAGCACGCTGGGAATGCCCAGGTGGCGCGTGTTGCGCACCAGGGCCACCTTGTTGAGATTGACCGAGAGGGCGGTGGAAGTCGGGCTCATAGGGCTTGCAGGTCTCTCATCAGTTGCCGGGTGCGCAATGTTGCGACGCCACAATGGTAGTTGAGCAGCGCGCGCAACTGGTTGCGCAATGCGCTGTTGCCGCCCGCCGGCAGGCCGGCGATGGCGCGCAGGGTGGCGGTGAAGGGAAGGCGCTCGTCCAGCGCGGCCTGCAGGCCCTGCCATTGCGCGCCGGCCAAGGCGGCCTCGTCGTCCTGCGCCTCACGCAATCCGGCCTCCGGCGCCAGCGCATAACTGTGCTGGGCCGCCAGGGGTTCGAGCGTCAGGGTCTGCGCATCGAGGCTGGGGAGGAAGCCGATTTCCCGCAGCAGGATCAACTCGAAAGCTCGCAGCGCGGCGGACTGGGCGGCGCTCTGCGCCCCGGCATGGTCGCCCGCCAGAACCTCGACGACGCCGGCATACGCCTCGAACAACGCGGCGTGCGGATCGTCGCGTGCCATCAGCCGCATCAGCAGCTCGTTGAGGTAGTAGCCCGACAGCAGCGCGTCACCGGTGGGCATGACGTGCCCGCCCATCCATTCGGCCGCCTTCAGCGTGCGGATCTCGGCGTCGCCGCCGAAGCTCAGCTGCAGCGGCTGCAGCGGCAGCAGCACCGGCCGGAAGTTCGAGCTGGGCCGCTTGGCCCCCTTGGCCACCAGCGCAATGCGGCCGTGGTTGCGGGTGAAGACCTCGAGGATGACGCTGGACTCGCTCCAGTCGTAGCGGTGCAGGACGAACGCCGGCTCGTGGGAGACGCGATGGGTGGCCACCTGGGCTCTGACGCTCTGCCGCCCGGCTATTCGTAGCCGAAGGACTTGACCCGCGCCTCGTCGTCCGCCCAGCCGGAGCGCACCTTGACCCACAGCTCGATGAACACCTTCGCATCCATCAGCTTTTCCAGTTCCTGCCGGGTTTCGGTGCCGATGCGCTTGATGCGCTCGCCCTTGTCGCCGATCACCATCGCCTTGTGGCCGTCGCGTTCCACCACGATGGTGGCGGCGATCTTCACCAGCCGCTTCTGGCCCTTGCGCTGCGGCGGCTCTTCCTCGAACTTGTCGATGACCACGGTGGAGGTATAGGGCAGCTCGTCGCCCGTGAGGCGGAACAGCTTCTCGCGCACCGTTTCGCTGGCGAGGAACTTCTCGCTGCGGTCGGTGAGCTCGTCCTCGTCGTACCACCAGTCCTGCTCGGGCAGGTATTTCTCGCAGATGCCCAGCAGGCGCTGGATGTCGCCGCTGTTCTTCGCCGACATGGGCACGTACTCGGCGAATTCGTGCTCCTTGTGCATCTGCGCCAGCCATGGGGCGACGTCGGCCCGGCGGTGCACGTTGTCCAGCTTGTTGGCAATGAGCAGCGTGGGAATCTGCTTGCCCAGCAGCTGCAGCACCTTGGCGTCGGCCGGCGTGAAGCTGCCGGCCTCCACCACGAACAGGATCAGGTCCACGTCCGCCACCGCCCCCAGCACCGTCTTGTTGAGCGAGCGATTGAGCGCATTGGCATGGCGCGTCTGGAATCCCGGGGTGTCGACAAAGACGTACTGCGTGCCGGTGCCATCGGGCTGCGCCACGGTGCGCATGCCGGTGATGCGGTGGCGCGTGGTCTGCGCCTTGCGCGAGGTGATGCTGATCTTCTGCCCGACCAGGGCGTTGAGCAGCGTCGACTTGCCCACGTTGGGCTTGCCGACGATGGCGATCAGGCCGCAGCGGCGGCCCGGAATGGCAGCGCCCGCCGACGGAGTCGGCAGCGTGTCGTTGGAATCCTGGTTCATTTGCTTCTTTGCTGCTGGCTGGCCTTCAGGCGGATGAGCATGGCCGCGGCGGCCGCCTGCTCGCCGGCGCGGCGCGAGCCGCCGATGCCGCGCTCGGTCCAGCCGCGTTCGGCCACCTCGCACTCCACCTCGAAGGTCTGCTTGTGCGCGGCTCCCAGTGTGGCCGCCACACGGTAGACCGGCAACTTCATTTTGTGACCTTGCAGCCATTCCTGCAGTTCGGTCTTCGGGTCCTTGGCGGCCGCTTCCATGCGCGGATTGATTTCCACCGACTGGTACAGCCGATGCACCAGGGCCTGCGCCGGCTCGTAGCCGGCATCGAGGTAGACCGCGCCGATCACCGCCTCGAGTGCATCGGCCAGGATGGAGGGCCGGCTGGAGCCGCCCGAACGGGTTTCGCCTTCGCCCAGCCGCAGGAGGGGCGACAGCGCGAGCTTGAGCGCCAATTGGTGCAGCGTGTCCTGCTTGACCAGGTTGGCACGCACGCGCGACAGATCGCCTTCGGGCAAATCGGCCAGGCGCGTGTAGAGCAGGTGCGAGACGGCCAGGTTGAGCACCGAGTCGCCTAGGAATTCGAGGCGCTCGTTGTGGTCGGCCGAGAAACTGCGGTGCGTGAGCGCGCGCGTCAGCAGGCGCGGGTCCGCGAAGCTGTGTTGAAGGCGCGTTTGCAGCGCGGCAATTCCGCTATCCGACACAGCCGATCCATGCGCGCCGAGACTCAGCTCGACTGGCCCTTGTACTTGAGCACCAGGTAGGCCGGGCCGAACAGGTGGATTTCACGGTCGTAGGCAAAGGACACGACGACCTTGTCGCCCACCTTCTGAACGCCCAGATCCTTGCCGGTGACAGACTGGAAGTCGTCAATGGCCTGTGCGCGGTCGAAGATGGCGCGCACTTCCGGCACGGTGGTGCCTTCCTTGGCCTTGTTGGCCGCCTTGAGAATGGCCTGGTATTCGATCAGCGTCGGAATGACCTGCGCCACCACCACGCCGACACAACCGATCACCACCGCCACGAACAGCAGGCCGATGAACGAGATGCCACGCTGCCCAGCCGGGCGGCCCCACCGCTTAACCCTCATGACTACCCTCGTCTTATAGAACGCTTATTGGAACGAGCCAATGCGCTTGAAATTGCCGAAGTTCATCCAGATGAAAAACGCCCTGCCGACGATGTTTTGATCTGGGACGAAACCCCAATAGCGCGAATCCAATGAGTTGTCGCGGTTGTCGCCCATGACGAAATATTGACCCGCGGGAACCTTGCAAACAACGCCCTCAATACTGTAACGGCAATTGTCACGATTCGGGAACTCTGCAATCTCTACTTCGGACAGACCGGCGCGGCGCGTATCGTCATTGAGAAGTTTGTGTTCTTTTCCGCCCAGGTCTTCGCTGTATTGCTTGAGGTAGCGCATGCTTTCCTCGTCGAAATACTCGGGCACGGCCGACTTGGGCACCGGCTTGCCGTTGATCGTGAGCTGCTTGTTCAGATAGGCCACCTCGTCGCCCGGCACGCCGACCACGCGCTTGATGTAGTCCATGCTGGGCTTGGGCGGGTAGCGGAACACGATGACGTCGCCGCGAGCCAGCGCCTTGCCATCAGTGATCTTGGTGTTGATGACCGGCAGGCGCAAACCGTAGGTGAACTTGTTGACCAGGATCAGGTCGCCCGTCAGCAGCGTGGGCATCATGGAGCCGGAAGGAATCTTGAAAGGCTCCACCACAAACGAGCGCAGCAGGAACACCGCCAGGATCACCGGGAACAGGCCCGCGGTCCAGTCCAGCCACCAGGGCTGCATCAGCAGGCGCTCGCGCGCCTGCGTGTCGACGGTGTCGACCTGCGTGATGCCCTGGCGGGCCAGTTCGCCCTGGCGCTGCGCGAAGGAAGCTTCGAGCGTTTGCGCTGCCTGCTTGCGGCGCGGCAGGAAATAGAAGCGCTCCGCCACCCAGTAGATGCCCGTCACCAGCGTGGCGAGAAAGAGCAGGAGCGAGAAGTTGCCTTCGACCGCGCCGAAATACCAGGCGCCGATATAGCCGGCAAATGCGGCCAGGATGAGGGAGGTAAGAAAAGGCATTTGTTCTTAGTCTTCGACCTGCAGGATCGCGAGGAATGCCTCTTGCGGGACTTCCACGGAGCCGATCTGCTTCATTCGCTTCTTGCCGGCCTTCTGCTTTTCCAGGAGTTTTTTCTTGCGGGTGATGTCGCCGCCATAGCACTTGGCAAGCACGTTCTTGCGAAGCGCCTTGATTGTCTCACGCGCAATGATGTTGACCCCGATCGCGGCCTGGATGGCAACGTCGTACATCTGCCGCGAAATGATTTCGCGCATCTTGCTCACCACCGCGCGGCCGCGGAATTGCGACTGGCTGCGGTGAACGATGATGGACAGCGCATCCACCTTCTCGCCGTTGAGCAGGATGTCGACCTTGACCACGTCGGAGGCGCGATATTCCTTGAACTCGTAGTCCATCGACGCATAGCCGCGGCTCACCGACTTGAGTTTGTCGAAGAAGTCCAGCACGATTTCGCCCAGCGGCATTTCGTAGGTGAGCATCACCTGCCGGCCGTGGTAGGCCATGTTGATCTGCACGCCGCGCTTCTGGTTGGCCAGCGTCATGACCGAGCCCACGTACTCCTGCGGCATGTAGAGGTGAACCGTCACGATCGGTTCGCGGATCTCGGCCATGCGGCCCACGTCCGGCATCTTGGAGGGGTTCTCCACCATGATGACTTCGCCGTCGCTTTTCACCACCTGGTAGACCACGCTTGGCGCCGTGGTGATCAGGTCCTGGTCGAACTCGCGCTCCAGGCGCTCCTGCACGATCTCCATGTGCAAGAGGCCCAGGAAGCCGCAGCGGAAGCCGAAGCCCAGCGCCTGGCTCACTTCGGGCTCGTACTGCAGCGAGGCGTCGTTGAGCTTGAGCTTCTCCAGCGCGTCGCGCAGCGCGTCGTACTCGCTCGCCTCGGTGGGATACAGGCCCGCGAACACCTGCGGCTGGATCTCCTTGAAGCCCGGCAGCGGCTCGGTGGCGGTGAAGGCCGCGCCGCCGCTGCCCTGCTTGATCTGCGTCACCGTATCGCCCACCTTGGCGGCCTGCAGTTCCTTGATGCCGGCGATGATGTAGCCCACCTCGCCCGCCTCCAGCGCATCGCGCGGCTGGTTGGCCGGCGTGAAAACGCCGAGGTTGTCGGCGTTGTAGCTGGCGCCGGTGGCCATCATCTTGATGCGGTCACCCTTGGCCAGGCGGCCGTCGACCACGCGCACCAGCATCACGACGCCAACGTAGGCATCGAACCAGCTGTCGATGATCATCGCGCGCAACGCGGAATTCGGGTTGCCGCGCGGCGGCGGCACCTTGGCCACCACCGCTTCGAGAATTTCCTCGATGCCCATGCCGGTCTTTGCAGAGCACGGAATCGCGTCGGTGGCATCGATGCCGATCACGTCCTCGATCTCGGCTTTCGCGTTGTCGGGATCGGCCTGCGGCAGATCCATCTTGTTGAGCACCGGCAGCACTTCGACGCCGAGGTCGAGTGCGGTGTAGCAGTTGGCCACCGTCTGTGCTTCCACGCCTTGGCTCGCATCGACAACGAGCAGCGCACCTTCGCACGCAGACAGCGAACGCGACACTTCATAAGAGAAGTCGACGTGCCCTGGCGTGTCGATCAGATTGAGGTTGTAGACCTTGCCGTCGCGCGCCTTGTATTGCAGCGCTGCGGTCTGCGCCTTGATGGTTATCCCACGCTCCTTCTCGATGTCCATCGAGTCGAGGACCTGCGCTTCCATCTCGCGCTCAGCGAGCCCGCCGCAACGCTGGATCAAGCGATCGGCAAGCGTCGACTTGCCGTGGTCGATGTGCGCAATGATCGAAAAATTTCTGATGTGATTCATCAACGGGGACGCTTAAGTACTTGAATTGGCTCGTGCATGCGCGGTGCAGGCAAGAAAAAAGGGCGCGTCCTCTAGGAGACGCGCCCTGAACCAACAAGCAATGGCAACTGCAGTAGTTGGAGCTTCATTGTAGGCAAAAAGGGGGGCGCGTACAGCCGCGGGGACCGGCCAAAGGGCTCGTTGCAGGTCAGCAACATGAAACTTATGAACAACTTATCCACAATATCGGTGCAGCACCTGTGGGACAACTTGTGGGCGATCTGTGGAGCGCCGGTGGACTGTCACAAGACATCCCGCATCGTGAACAAGCTTGTTTGGCTTATGCGTTCGACCCGTTGGAGAGCCCCGGTATTCTACCAAATCGGGTTGTTAGCTCGAATTTAAGTGTGCAAGCACTAACAAACTTGAATCCAAAAGCGCTTAAGAAATATTTTTTGAGGGCGTCTGGATTTGGCCAAAGAAAGGCCCCAAACCCGACTAGAGGCTGGGGCCACTTGACGGGGCGCCGATCAGCGCGCCGGCCGCACCAGGGCGTACTGGGCCCAGTCGCCACGGCGGAACAGCATGCTGATGGGCTTGGACTTGTCCGCCTTGTTCAATGCGCCGTCGAACTCCTTGAGGCTGCCCACCTCGGTGTTGCCCACGGCGAGGATCACGTCGCCTTCGCGCAGGCCTGCACGTGCTGCAGCGTCGGTTGCGGCCTCGACCTTCACGCCGCCCTTGAGCTTGAGCTCGCGCTTTTGCGCGTCGGTGAGTTCGGTCACGGCCAGACCCAGCGAACGGGCAGCGACGGACGACGACGCCTTGGGTTGAGGCTCCTCGCGCTCGGCGGCGACCTTCGCCGGCTTATCGGGTTCGATCTCGGCAATGGTCACGTTCAGGTCGCGCGACGCGCCGCGGCGGAACACCGTCACCACGCTGCGCGTGCCGGGCTTGGTGTTGCCCACCAGCCGCGGCAGATCGCTCGGACGCTCGATGACCTTGCCGTCGAACTTGGTGATGATGTCGCCCGCCTCGATGCCCGCCTTCTCGCCCGGCGAGCCGGCCTCGACGCTGCGAACCAGGGCGCCGGCGGCCTTGCCCAGCCCGATGGATTCGGCCACGTCCTTGGTCACCTGGTCGATCTGCACGCCAATGCGCCCGCGCGACACGCGGCCACTGGTGCGCAGCTGCTCGCTCACGCGCCACGCTTCATCGATCGGGATCGAGAACGAGATGCCCATGAAGCCGCCCGAGCGCGAATAGATCTGGCTGTTGATGCCCACCACTTCGCCGCGCATGTTGATCAGCGGGCCACCCGAGTTGCCGGGGTTGATGGCCACGTCGGTCTGGATGAAGGGCAGGTAGTCGCCCGTGTCGCGCTGCTTCGCGCTGACGATGCCCGCCGTCACGGTGTTCTCCAGGCCGAAGGGTGAGCCGATGGCCATTACCCACTCGCCCACCCGCAGCTTGGACACGTCGCCCACCTTCACCGCCGGCAGGCCCGTGGCATCGATCTTCACCACCGCCACGTCGGTGCGCTTGTCAGCGCCGATGATCTTGGCCTTGAACTCGCGCTTGTCGGCCAGGGTGACCAGCACCTCGGAAGCATCTTCCACCACGTGCGCGTTGGTCATCACGTAGCCATCCTGCGTCAGGATGAAGCCGGAGCCGACACCGCGCGGGCGCTCTTCTTCCTGCGGTTGCGGGCGGTTGGGCCGCGGCGAGCGCGGCGCGCCGGGCATGGGCTGGCCGAAGAAGCGGCGGAAAAATTCCTGCATCTCCTCGTCCATTTCAGGATTGCCGCGCTGGCTGACACGCTCGATCGTGCGGATGTTGACCACCGACGGCCCGACCTGGTCGACCAGATCCGTGAAATCAGGCAAGGCGCGCGTCTGCGCCTGGACCGGCGTGGCAGGCAGGAAGCCCAGTGTGGCGCCGAGCGCCAGGCTCGCGGCCATGGCGTACGCACGCAATCCTTTTCCCTCGGCTTTGAACAACATCATCATCGAACGGCTTTCCCTAGAAAAAGAAAAAAGCGAAAAGCAAAGACAGGACTATGAACCCGAATGGATGCTTTGGTTCACCCCTTGAGCGCGCTAGCGTGACGGCTGACGCGTCAAGTTCTGTGCGAAGGCCTCCAGCGTGCGTGTAGGCACCTCGCCCACCGCCGTGAGCCACCAGTCGCCCGAGGGCGTCGCGAGGCGTCGGGTGAGCGTATTGGTGGCCCCGAGGCTCATCAAGCCTTCCTGCGCGTCGCGCTTGGCATCGAAGGGTTCGAGAAACAGCGACACGGTGGCCAGGCCGTCGGAGAACGTCCACTGCAGCATGCTCTCGGCGCCCGCGGCGCCGCCCAGCACGCGCCGATGGCAACTGATGGCCTTGAAGCCGGGTACGGGATTCTTGAGGCCCCAGCCTTCAGCCTGCGGGGTGGTCCGCTCCGCCTGGGATTTTTCCATGCGATAGCCGGCGGTGTTGCCCATCATCTTCGAAAGCGCCTGGACCTTGATCGGCGCGTCCAGCTGCAACTCGGAAAAGGCAGACTGCTCGACCACCTTGCCGTCGCTGTCGACGGTCTGCAGCTTGGTCAGCAGGCCCGAGCGCTTCTCGGTCCAGACGCGATAGCCAAAGCGCAAGGTGTCGCGCGGCATCAACTGGAAGACGTCGGTATCGAAGCCGGCCACCCGCCCCTTGCCAACAACCTTGACAGTGTAGAAGTCGGCAATGGCGGAGTCCGGCACTCCCAGCAGATTGGGAAAGAGCTCGGAGTTCTCGCGCTTCTCGACCTTGATCAGGCGCTGGTCCGGCAGGAACGTGAGCACCTGTTCGTTGCGCCGGAACGTCGTGCGCGGCGGACCGGTCAGCAGGTCGACGCGCTCGATCTGCAGGTCGCCCTCGCAGGCATGCCAGATCCGCGCACTCGACAGATTGCCGGCGGCGACCGACACCACGAAGGTCCCCACATAGGAATGCTTGCGGGCGGCGCCGTGCATGCGCTTGATCCAATCGACCACGCCAAGGGCAGGCGCCTCGTCCGAGCCGCTGCCCACCGCAGCCGGCGCCGGCGCGGCTGGCGCCCCGGGCTGAGCCGTTGCCAATTGAGCCGCGCACAGCAGGGCCGCGGCCGGCAAGAGGAAACGTGCGTGGTGTCGCTTCGGAATCGTCATTGCATCCTGGGTGGCGAGATTCAGCGCGACTGGCCCTCGAAGGTGGCATTGCGCAGGAAGCCCGACGGCATGTGCGATGCGCCGCCCGCTTCCTGATGCGCCTCGAGCAAGGCATCCAGGCGCGGGTCGCGCAGCATCACCTGGGGCTTCCGGCTGTCGCCGACCAGTACCTGTGTGGTGGTGGTCGGCGGTTCAACGGCCGGCCGGACGGAAGAGGCCAGGACCGGCACGGAGGAAGTCCCCTGCTGCTGCGCGAGCTGCCCACTCGGCGCACCTTGCGGCACGCTGCCGCTGACGCTCCAGCCGATGGCCGCCACAGCCGCCACCGAAGCCAGGCCCGCCACGAGCTTCCAGCGGAACACCGGTTCATTGGCCGCTTCAACCTTGTTGCTGCCGGGCACCTGAACGACAGGCGCGGGCATCGCCGGCGGGCGAAGACCCTCGGCGGCCAGGCGTTCGCGAAAACGGCTGACGAAGGCGACCGAGTCCTGGCCGGCGACATGCCGGCCCGAACGCAGCACCTCGCCCACCACATGGTAGGTGTGCCAGGCGCCGCGAAGTTCCTCGTGGCCGCAGACGTGCTCGACGGCGCGCGCGAACTCATCGCCACGCAGTTGGCCATCCACCAATGCAGAAACCTGTTCGCGCAACTTGTCGGAGTCGTTCATCTCATTCACCTGCTAACACTACCAACGCTTGCCGGACTGGTTGTCCAGAAGCGGTTTGACCCGGGCCGAAATGGCTTCGCGCGCCCGAAAGATGCGCGAACGTACCGTGCCGATGGGGCAATTCATGACCTCGGCAATCTCTTCGTAACTCAAGCCTTCGATTTCCCGCAGGGTGACTGCCTGCCGCAATTCGGTCGGCAGCGCGTCCATGGCCGCATTCACGGCGGCCGCAATTTCCTTGGCCGCAAGAATGGTGTCGGGGCTTTCGTCGCTTATTGGTTCGTTCCCGGGCCGGTAAGTTTCATCGTCGTCATCGCCGGAGCGCAGAGCGGCCTCCGGGACGGTGGGGTCCCGCTTCATGTCCACCAGCGCCTTCTTGGCGGTGTTGACGGCAATGCGGTAGAGCCAGGTGTAGAACTGCGCCTCGCCGCGGAACTGGTGCAGCGCACGGTAGGCGCGAATGAAGGTTTCCTGGGCGATGTCCTCGATCAGGTCCACGTCGCGCACCATGCGCCCGATCAGGCGTTCGATGCGGCGCTGGTACTTGAGCACCAGCAGTTCGTAGGCCTTGTCGTCGCCCGCCACCGTGCGCTGCACGAGCTGGAAGTCGGCATCGGCAGAAGTGGCCGCGGGCGGCGAAGGCGGGCTGATCTTGCTCGTCATGGCTGGACCACCCCCTGCCCGGCGCCGGACGGCGCGGCCGAGTACAGGGCGCGGCGCAGGTCCAGCCAGCGAGCCGGATCGCTCGAGCGCTCGAGCCAGAGCCACATGGCCCGGCCGCCCGGCTCACACAGCCGGATGAGCACGAGCGATTGAAGATCGAGATGAACCGTGACGCCCGCATCGGCCAGGCGAACGGACCCGTCGCATGACCAATGCGCCCCATCCCAGTGAAGCCGCGCACCCTCCCCTAATCGCGACGCCACCCAGGCTGCATGAGCCGCCAGAGCGAGCACGACGCCCATCAGCGCCGTGCGCCAGGGCGCGCCGCTGAACTGGATGCACCACGCCGCCAGTGCGACAGCACCCAGGGCCCAGAGGCCCCAAAGGAGCCGCCGCGCCAAACGCGAGCGCCCCACCGGAAAGCTCACCGATGGGGCGCTGTGCATGGATGGACGGAAATCAAGCGCGCTTGAACACCAGCGTGCCGTTGGTGCCGCCGAACCCGAAGTTGTTCTTGACCGCGACATCGATCTTCAGATCGCGCGCCTGGTTGGCGCAGTAGTCGAGATCGCACTCCGGATCCTGGTTGAAGATGTTGATGGTCGGCGGGCTCTTCTGGTGGTGCAGGGCCAGCACGGTGAACACCGACTCGATGCCGCCGGCGCCGCCCAGCAGGTGGCCGGTCATCGACTTGGTCGAGTTCACCACCAGCTTCCTGGCCTGGTCGCCGAACGCCAGCTTGATGGCATTCGTTTCGTTCACGTCGCCCAGCGGCGTGGACGTTCCGTGCGCGTTGATATAGCCCACCTGGTCGGCATTGACGCCGGCATTGACCAGCGCATTGGCCATCGACCGGCGTGGGCCTTCGACGTCCGGCGCCGTCATGTGATAGGCGTCGCCCGACATGCCGAAGCCGGCCAACTCGGCATAGATCTTGGCGCCACGGGCCTTGGCATGCTCGTACTCCTCGAGCACCATCACGCCGGCGCCCTCGCCCAGCACGAAGCCGTCACGATCCTTGTCCCAGGGGCGCGAAGCCGTCTTGGGATCGTCGTTGCGGGTGCTCAGCGCGCGGGCCGCGGCAAAGCCACCGACGCCAAGCGGCGACACGGTGGACTCGGATCCGCCGGCAATCATGACGTCGGCATCGCCATACTCGATCATGCGCGCCGACATGCCGATGGCATGCAGGCCGGTGGTGCACGCCGTGACCACGGCGATGTTCGGGCCCTTGAAGCCGAACTTGATCGAGACGTGCCCGGAGATCATGTTGATGATCGAGGCCGGCACGAAGAACGGCGAGACGCGGCGGGGGCCGCGATTGACCAGCTCGGTGTGGGTCTGCTCGATCATCGGCAGGCCGCCGATGCCCGAGCCGATGTTGCAGCCGATGCGCACGGCCTGCTCCGGCGCCAGCGCGTCGCCCGTGGGCAAGCCGCTGTCCTGCACCGCCTGGATGGCCGCGGCCAGACCGAGATGGATGAAGCGGTCCATGTGGCGCGCTTCCTTCTCGGGGATGTACTGGTTGATGTCGAAGCCCTTGACCTCGCCGGCAAAACGGCAAGCGAAGGCACTGGCATCGAAACTCGTGATGGTGTCGATGCCCGACTGACCGGCCAAGAGGTTGGACCAGGCTTCAGTGACGGTATTTCCGACTGGAGCCAGGCAACCCAGCCCGGTCACGACGACGCGGCGTTTGGTCATGCCGGCAAACCTTTCTGCGATGGATGGGACCGCTCTCGCGGCGCGTCATCCGAAAAGGCCGCGCACCGGGGAGCAGGGTTCCTTGGGCCTGTCAGGCCTTTTGGTTCTTGGTGGCGTAATCGACGGCGTTTTGCACCGTGGTGATCTTTTCGGCGTCTTCGTCCGGGATCTCGATGCCGAACTCGTCTTCGAGCGCCATCACCAGTTCGACCGTGTCCAGCGAGTCCGCGCCGAGGTCGGCCACGAAAGCCTTCTCATTGGTGACCTGGGACTCTTCCACGCCGAGCTGCTCGGCGATGATTTTCTTGACACGTGCTTCGATATCGCTCATTTGGTTCCCTCTGAGGGTTGTAAGTAACTGATGGATTTTAGCTGGCCGGGCTTCATGGTTTGCCCGACCTGCCGCTTGGGAAAATTGAAGGCGGATTCGCCCGTCTTACATGTACATGCCGCCGTTGACGTGCAGTTCCTGCCCCGTCACGTAGCCCGCCTGCGGCGAGGCGAGGTAAGCCACCGCATGCGCAATGTCGGCCGGCTTGCCCAGGTGGCCCAGCGGAATCTGCGAGAGCAGCGCCTGCTGTTGCGCCTCGGGCAGGGAGGCCGTCATGTCGGTGGCGATGAAACCGGGCGCCACGCAATTGACCGTGATGTTACGGCTGCCGAGTTCACGTGCCAATGCACGGGTCATGCCGGCAACGCCCGCCTTGGCGGCAGCGTAGTTGGCCTGGCCGGGGTTGCCGGAGGCGCCCACGACGCTGGTGATGCTGATGATGCGGCCGTAACGCTGCTTCATCATCGGCCGGATGACGGCGCGCGACAGGCGGAAGACCGCCTTCAGGTTGGTGTCGAGCACCGCGTCCCAGTCCTCGTCCTTGAGGCGCATGGCCAGGGTGTCACGGGTGATGCCGGCGTTGTTGACCAGCACATGCAGGCCGCCGTGCTCCTTGACGATGGCATCGATCAGCGCATCGGTCGCGGCCGCGTCGTTCACATCGAGCACGCGCCCTTGGCCGCCGTGCGCCGCCAGCGCGGCGCCGATGGCATCGGCCCCTTGCTGCGACGTGCCGGTGCCGACGACCTTGAGGCCGCGCTGCGCGAGTTCGAGCGCAATGGCCGCACCGATGCCGCGCGTCGCGCCGGTCACCAGGGCCACCTGGCCCTTGAATTCAATGGAGTCGCTCATGTCGTCCTAGTCTCGATCAGGCCAGCTGTTGTTTCACGTCGGCCAGCGAGGCCGGATCGAAGATGGCGCCCGAGGCGAGATCGGGCGCAATTCGCTTGGCCATGCCGGCCAGCACCTTGCCCGGGCCGCACTCGATGACCGCGGCAACGCCGCGCGCCTGCAGCGCCTGAACCGTTTCCACCCAGCGAACAGGACCGGCCGCCTGTCGCACGAGCGCATCCTTGATGCGTTGCGCGTCGGTTTCGACGGCCACGTCGATGTTGTTCACCACCGGAATCTGCGGTGCGGCGAAAGCGACGTCGGCCAGCTTGGCGCGCAGCGCGTCGGCCGCCGGCTTCATCAGGCTGGAATGGAAAGGCGCGGACACGGGCAGCGGCAGGGCACGCTTGGCGCCGTTGGCCTTGAGCACTTCGCAAGCCTTCTCGACGGCCGCCTTGCTGCCCGCGATGACGGTCTGCATCGGATCGTTGAAATTGACGGCCTCCACCACTTCGGCGGAACCGGCACCGAAGGTGCCCTGGGCCTCGGCGCAGCCTGCGATGACCTTGGCTGCGTCCATGCCCAGAATCGCGGCCATGGCACCGGCGCCCACCGGCACCGCCTGCTGCATGGCCTGGGCGCGGAAACGAACCAGCGGCGCGGCCTGGGCCAGGCTCAGCACGCCGGAGGCCACCAGCGCCGAATACTCGCCCAGCGAATGGCCGGCCACGACGGCGGGCTTGGCCCCGCCCTCGGCCAGCCAGGCACGCCAGGCGGCAATGGCAGCCACCAGCATCACCGGCTGGGTGTTGGTGGTGAGCGCCAGGGCCTCCTTGGGCCCTTCGTGAATGAGCTTGGCGACATCTTCGCCCAGGGCCTCGGAGGCCTCGGCCAGCGTCTCGCGCACGGCGGGGTGATCGCCCCAGGCGTCCAGCATGCCGACCGATTGCGAACCCTGGCCGGGAAATACGAAGGCAGATGATTTCATTGTTCTCTTGTGTCTCCTGCAGCGGCGGTTCGGCCCGCACAGGCGGGCCGCGCACGCTACATATCCAATAGGACGGCGCCCCAGGTGAAGCCGCCACCCACGCCTTCGAGCATGACGGTGTCGCCCTTCTTGACCTTGCCGCTGCGCACGGCGTCGTCCAGCGCCAGCGGAATGGACGCGGCGGACGTGTTGCCGTGCTCGTGGACGGTCACGATCAGCTTCTCGCGGTCCAGCTTCAGCTTCTTGGCCGTGCCTTCCATGATGCGGATGTTGGCCTGATGCGGAATCAGCCAGTCGATGTCGGCGTCGGTCTTGCCGGCCTTGGCCAAGGTGGCGCGCGCCGCTTCTTCCAATACGCGCACCGCCAGCTTGAAGACCGCCTGGCCGTCCATGTGCAGGAAAGGCGTGCCGGTGACCTGGCCGCCCGACACATGGCCGGGCACGCAGAGGATGCCGACGTGCTTGCCGTCGGCATGCAGGTCGCTGGCCAGGATGCCAGGCGTTTCGCTGGCTTCCAGCACCACTGCGCCGGCGCCGTCGCCGAACAGCACGCAGGTCGTGCGGTCGTTGAAGTCGAGGATGCGGGAGAAGACCTCGGCGCCAACGACCAGCGCGCAGTTGGCGGTGCCCGTACGGATCATGGCGTCGGCGACCGTCAGGGCATACACGAAGCCGCTGCAGACCGCCTGGACGTCGAAGGCCGGGCAGCCGGCGACGCCGAGCTTGTTTTGCAGGATCGCGGCGGACGACGGAAACACCATGTCCGGCGTGGACGTGGCCACGATGATGAGGTCGACCTCGCTGGCCTGCCGACCAGCCGCCTCCAGCGCATGCCGCGCCGCCTCGAAGGCCAGATCGCTGCTCGTGACCTCCGGCGCCGCGAAGTGGCGGGCGCGAATGCCGGTCCGCTCAATGATCCACTGGTCGGAGGTTTCGATGCCGCGCTGCGCCAGTTCACGCGCGAGGTCGTCGTTGGTGACCCGGCGCGGAGGCAGGTAGCTGCCCGTTCCGGTAATTCTTGAATATGAAGCCATCAGACTTGAAGTGCCGCCGACTCGGCCGGCGCCGCGGACTCTTTACGCGCAAGAAGCGGTGCGGCGTGCGCGATGCGGGCCCGAACCCGGTCGAGCAGATTGTTGCGAGCGGCATCATAAGCGCGATCCAGCGCATACCCGAAAGCCATCTCGTCGGCAGACCCATGGCTCTTGAAGACCAGGCCGCGCAGGCCCAGCAATGCCGCGCCGTTGTAGCGGCGGTGGTCGAGACGATTCTTGAACGACTTTAGAACCGGATAGGCAACGATCGCCGCAAGTTTGGTGAAGATGCTTCGCGAAAACTCGAAACGGATGAATTCGCCGATCATGGACGCCACGCCTTCGCTGGCCTTGAGCGCCACGTTGCCCACGAATCCGTCACAGACAACGATGTCCGTCGTGCCCTTGAAGATATCGTTGCCCTCAACGTTTCCGAAGAAATTCAGATCCTGCGAATTGGCAGCCGTTCGCAGCAATTGCGATGCTTTTTTAATGGTCTCGCTGCCCTTGATCGCCTCTTCGCCGATGTTCAGCAACCCGACGGAAGGCGACTCGTTACCGGTCAGTGCAGAGACGAGCGCAGAACCCAGCACGGCGAACTGCAGCAGGTCTTCGGCATCGCAATCGACGTTGGCTCCGAGGTCCAGCACGGTGGTGGCACCGCCCTTGACGTTGGGCAATTGCGGCGCAATTGCGGGCCGGTCGATGCCGTCCAGCGTCTTGAGAAGATAGCGGGCGATCGCCATGAGCGCACCCGTGTTGCCGGCGGACACCGCCGCCTGGGCCGCCCCGTCCTTCACCTGCGCGATGGCAACGCGCATGGAGGAGTCTTTTTTCTTGCGCAGCGCGATCTCGACCGGGTCATCCATGCCCACTACCTCGGTCGCGACCACGATGCGCGCACGGGGGTGAGAGAAGCCGGCCAAAGCAGCCTGCGCGCCGACGAGCACAAGCGATGCCTGCTCGTGCCGCTCCAGAAATGCCTTGCACGCCGGCAGCGTGACCGACGGGCCATGGTCACCACCCATGCAATCGACGGCCAGCGTGACCGCGGACATGGGGGCTGAAGCGAATTCGGAAGGCGTTGCCATCAAAACAAAGGCCCGACGCTACAGCAGAAGTAGCCTCGGGCCTGGGCCTGGAAAACGCGAATCAGGCTTCGTTCTTGGTCTTCAGCACCTTGCGGCCGCGATAGAAGCCGTTGGGGCTGATGTGATGACGCAGATGCGTTTCGCCGGTGGTCGGCTCCACGGCGATGCCCGGAACGCCCAGGGCGTTGTGCGAACGATGCATGCCCCGCTTGGAGGGCGACTTCTTGTTTTGCTGGACGGCCATGTTGGCTCCTGAAATTCGGTTGGTTGGTGGGACGCTCTTGCAGCCGGGCTGATAACGCCTCGAAAAGTGATTCGAAGCCTGCCAGCCTACTTGCCATTCCCAATTCCCTATACGCCCGAACATTTTCGAGCAACTGGCTTGGGTTACGCGCGAAGCCCATGATTATAGCTCAGCCTTCATAGGGTCGGCCAGCCCAGTTACTCAGGCTTGCCTGAACGCAGTTTGGCCAGGGCGGCAAAGGGGTTGGCCCGCTCCTTCTCGGCCGAATCGAAATCCGGATCCTGGGCGGAAAGGGGCACATCCTGGGGGCAGACGTCATGGCGCGGGGTAATGGGCAGTTCCATCAGCAATTCGTCCTCAACCAGACCGAGGAGGTCGAAATCCCGGCTGGCGACCAGGACATCCTCTTCCAGTTCCTCGTCCAGCGCAGCGGCGGTTTCCTCGTCGGCGACAAAGCGGAACCAGCGGTCGGCCTCGAGGCGCGTGCGAACCGGGGTCAGGCAGCGCTGGCAGGTCAAAGGCAGTTCGGCGCTGGCTTCCAGGTGCATCCACGGCTCGCTGCGTCCGCCCGCGTCGCGGCGCTCCTCGCCCTGCGCGGCCCACTCGACCTGCAGGCCGTCGGTCGACTCGACGGCCTCCGCCGCCAGCCGCTCGAAACTCGCCAGCGGCTGGTCGCCGGACAAGCGGCCACCCGCCTGGGCAAACTCGGCAACGTTCAGCCGGTCGGGCACAAATTCTCTCTTCATCGGCAAGAGTCTAATCCGCAGCGCCGTGCGGCATCCGGGACAATCGGCCGGATGACAAAACGGACCGTGATCCTGGCCTCCACCTCCCGCTACCGGCGAGACCTGATGAATCGCCTGAGGCTCCCCTTCGAAGTGCATTCGCCCGAAGTCGACGAAACGCCGCTGCCCGGCGAGAGCCCCAGCACGCTGGCGCAGCGGCTGGCGCTGGCCAAGGCCCAGGCGGTGGCGCGGCGCTTCCCGGATGCGGTGGTCATCGGCTCCGACCAGGTCGCGGACCTGAATGGCGAGCCGCTGGGCAAGCCCGGCACGCACGAGCGAGCCGTGCAGCAGCTGCGCCGTATGCGCGGGCAGACGCTGATCTTCCAGACCGCCGTCGCCGTGGTCTGCCAGGCCACCGGCTTTCAACAACAAGACATTGCGCCGGTTCGGGTGGTCTTTCGCGAACTCGACGACGCGGCCATCGAGGCCTATCTGCGGGCCGAACAGCCTTACGACTGCGCCGGCAGCGCCAAGAGCGAGGGCCTGGGCATCGCGATCCTGGAAGCCATCGACAGCGACGACCCCACGGCCCTGGTGGGCCTGCCCCTCATCCGCACCTGCCGGATGCTGCGCTCTGCCGGGGTGGACCTGCTTTGACGAACGAGCAACGCGGCACCCTCTACCTGGTTCCGGCCCCCCTGGATTTCGGCTGCGAGCCGCAAATGCCGGTCGAGCAGTCGGTGCCGCTGGGCACCCTGCAGGCGGCAGCCGGCATCACGCACTGGATCTGCGAGAACGCCAAGTCGGCGCGTGCCTATCTCAAGCGGATCGACGCTGTGGCCCCGCTGGCCGCCGCGCTGCAGGCGCAGCAGATCCAGGAACTGCCCCGTGAAGTCCACAAGAAGGGCGACCATGCCGGGCAGTTCGATGCCAGGCCGCTGCTCGCCCCGGCGCTGGCCGGCAACGACGTCGGTCTGCTCAGCGAGGCCGGCATGCCGGCGGTGGCCGACCCGGGGTCGTCCGTGGTCAAGGCAGCGCATGAGCTGGGCCTGCGCGTGGTGCCGCTGAGCGGACCGGTTTCGCTGCTGCTGGCATTGGCCGCCAGCGGCCTCAATGGGCAGAACTTCGCTTTCGTGGGCTACCTGCCGCAAGAGGCCGGCGAGCGCGCCCAGCGCATCCGCGAACTCGAAGCGCTGGCGCTGCGCACGGGGCAGACCCAGCTTTTCATCGAAACGCCCTATCGCAACACGGCGCTGACCCAGGCGCTGTTGCAGACCCTGCAGCACAACACGCGCCTGGCCGTTGCACGCGGCCTCACGCTGGCGTCGGCGAGCGTGCGCTCCGAGACGGTGAAGGCCTGGCGCAGCAAGCCTGCGGCGGCAGCAGACGAGCGCGCACCGGCGGTCTTCGCCATTGGACGCTGATGAGTCTCGAAGCAGCCGCAACACACCCTCCTGCCACGGCCACCCTCTGGGCTTCGCGCACGCAGTTCTTCTGCTCCGGCTTCATCTTCGCGACCTGGGGCGTGCACATCCCGACGGTGAAGGCGCACTACGGCATCGACGAGGCGCAGCTCGGCTTCGCGATGCTGGCCGCCGGCTGCGGCGCCCTGCTGGGTCTCACCCGCGCCGGCGGCTGGATCGGCCGCCGCGGCGCACGGCACATGGCCGGGCTGACCGGCGTGATCTACGCCCTGCTGCTCGCCGGCCTGATCCTGATGCCGGGCTTTGTCGCGCTGCTGGTCCTGCTGGCGGCTTTCGGCGTGGTCACCAGCGTGTTCGACGTCGCGATCAACACCGAAGCCGCCCAGCTCGAACTGCAGAGCAGCCGGCCGCTCATGAGCGGCATGCACGGCATGTTCAGCCTGGGCGGCATGGTGGGCGCGGTGACCGGCGGGATGGCACTTGGCATCGGCATGGGCGCACAGCTGCATCTTCTGCTGGTCGCGGCGGGCATGGCCGCCGCCATCGGCCTGGCCACGACCCGGATGCTGCCACGCGAAGCCACGGCCTCGGCCGGGGGCGACCATGCCTTCAAGCTGCCGCGCGGCGCGCTGGTGGTGCTCGGTGCCCTGGCTGCGCTGGGCCTGATTGCCGAAGGGGCGATCTACGACTGGAGCGTGCTGTACATGCAGCAGGAGCTGGGCAGCCCGCAGAACCAGGCCGCGCTGGCCTACGCGAGCTTCTCCGCCGCCATGGCCGCCACACGTTTTGCCGGCGACGCGCTGCGCGCCCGCTTCACGCCCAAGGCCCTGCTGCGCACCAGCGCCGCGCTGGCCGGTGCATCGATGGCGCTGGTGCTGCTGGTGGACACGTCCTGGATCGCGCTCGCGGGTTTTGCCGGCGTGGGCATCGGCTTTGCCAATATCGTGCCGATCCTTTTTGCGGCAGCGGCACAGGTGCCCGGCGTGGCGCCGTCACAAGGCATTGCGGCCGTTGCAGCCGCCGCCTATCTCGGCTTCATGGCCGGACCGCCCGTGATCGGCTTCGTGGCCAAGCTGCATTCGCTGACGGCCGCCCTGTACCTGGTGGTCATCTTCGCCGCCACACTGGCCCTGTTCGCGCGGCACGGCGGCATGGCGCGGCCAGGAGACTGACCGGTCTTTCAGCGCAGCACGGGTGCCGTGCGCATGGCGCGCACCGCCGTGTCGGCAAATGCGGCGCCAAAGCGCTTGGCCAAGCGCTCGGCCACGTTCTCGCGGCGGGTGTAGTCGATCAATTCCTCGGCCTTGATGACGTCGCGCGCCACGAAATCGACGCTGCCGATCTGATCCGCCAGGCCGATTTCCACGGCCTGCTGGCCGGTCCAGAACAGGCCGCTGAAAAGGCCCGGCGTCTGCAGCTTCAGGCGGTCGCCTCGGCCGGCCTTCACCACGTTGATGAACTGCGTGTGGATCTGGTCGAGCATCTGCTGGGCATGGGCGCGCTGGGCGTCGCTCACCGGGCTGAACGGATCGAGAAAGCCCTTGTTCTCGCCAGAGGTGAGCAGGCGGCGCTCCACGCCGACCTTTTCCATGACGCCGGTGAAGCCGAATCCGTCCATGAGCACCCCGATGCTGCCCACCAGGCTGGCCTTGTCGACGAAGACCTTGTCAGCGGCCGATGCGATGTAGTAGGCAGCCGAAGCACAGGTTTCCTCGACCACCGCGTACACCGGCTTGTTGTACTTGGCGCGCATGCGCTTGATCTCGTCGGCCACGATGCCGGCCTGCACCGGACTGCCGCCGGGCGAGTTGATGAGCAGCACCACGCCCTTGGCGCCCTCGTCCTCGAAAGCGGACTTCATGGCCGCCGTGATGAACTCGGCACTGGCGTCGGCGCCCTGGGCGATCTCGCCCTTGATCTCGACCACGGCCGTGTGGGCGGTGGACTTCACGGTGGCCGGCGTCGCGCGCGAAAAACCGATCCACACCAGCGCAATGAAGAAGGCCAGCCAGGCCAGCCGCACGAAGGTCTTCCAGCGCCGTGCGGCGCGCTGCTCATTGAGGGCGGCAAAGGCCAGCTTCTCGAGGGTTGCGCGCTCCCAGCCTGCGGGCTGGGGCTTGGCGGCGGCGGCGCTGCGCGCAGTGCTTGGAGGCGGTTCGAAGGGTTCGAAACCTTCAGGTTCCGTTCGGGTGGATTCGGTCATGTGGCGTTGTCTAGAAAACCAGAGGCTTCAGGTTCCAGTCAGTATGCCAGTGCACCACGCCGTCGTGCTCGCTGGTGGCAATCTTGACCAGGCCACCGCGGCACGGGCCACCTGAGCATTCGCCGGTGTCGGGCCGGTAGACGGCGCCGTGCGTTGCGCACAGCAGCCATTGGCCGGTGTCGTCGAAGAAGCGGTCGGGCTGGTAGTCCAGTTCCATCGCGACATGGGTGCAACGATTCAGGAACGCATGAACGGCGCCCTCGAAGCGGATGGCAAAGGCCCGGCAGCTCTGGCCGCCGTGGACGACGTCGAAGGGCACGGCGCGGCCGCCTTCGATCAGGTCGGACGAGTTGCACAAGGGAATCTGATCGCTCATGCCACGCGGCCTTTTGGATTCAGCCGTTTTCGAGCAGCCATGCCTGCAGGCCGGCCACCGAGTTCGCCACGAACAGGGGATTGAGCTCGCCGAAGGTGTCGCTCTGGTGCGCGCCGTAGCTCACCGCCACGCTGGCGCATCCGGCATTGCGAGCCAGCTGAAGGTCATGCGTCGTGTCGCCGATCATCAGCGTGCGTTCGGGCGTGGTGCCCTGCTCTTCCATCAGTTCGAGCAGCATGCGCGGGTGCGGCTTGCCAAAAGTTTCATCCGCCGTGCGCGAGCCGTGGAAGCGCCCCTGCAGCGCGGTCGTCGCCAATGCGGCGTCGAGGCCGGCGCGCGACTTGCCCGTCGCCACGGCCAGCTTGTGGCCGCGCCCGCGAAGCAGGTCGAGCAAGGGCAGCACACCGTCGAACAGCACCAGGTCGTCGTGGTGCCGCATGTAGTGGTGGCGATAGCGGGCACCCAGCTCAGGGTACTTCTCGCGCGGAACATCGGGCGCCACGCGAGCCAACGCTTCGCCCAGGCCCAGGCCGATCACCCACGCCGCATCGCTGTCGGTTGGCCGGGCGCCGCCGACATCGACCACGGCCGCCTGGATGCAGCGCACGATGAGGCGGGTGGAGTCGTACAGGGTGCCGTCCCAGTCGAAGGCGATCAGGTCGAAACGGCGCAGCAAGGAAGATTCGGTCATGAAGTCTGAAGAAGGCTCTGTCTCGCGGACGCCGGCAGCACCTCCGCGAGATCGGCAGGCGGATCGGCCTGGAGCGCCACGCGGCGGCCATCTGCCGGATGGTTGAACTGAAGCCGCCACGCATGCAGGAACATGCGCCTGAGGCCCAGTTTCTGCAACTCGCGATTGCGCGCGTAGACGCCGTATTTTTCGTCGCCTGCGATGGGGTGGCCGCTGGACGCCAGGTGCACCCGGATCTGGTGGGTGCGGCCCGTCTTGATGGTGACGGCCAGCAGCGACATCGGCTCGGCCTCGCCCGGCAGGCTGAACTTGTCCAGCACCTTGACAAGGGTGACGGCCCGCATGGCGTCCGGATGGTCCTTGGCCACCACGCGCACACGCCGCTCACCCTCCCCGCCCGTGCCGTCGCCGGCCGGCAGCAGATAGCGCGCCAGGGGCGAATCGATCACCTTCTTGTTCGCAGGCCAGTCGCCCAGCACCAGGGCCAGGTAGGTCTTGCCCGTTTCCCGCTCGCGGAACTGGTCCTGCAGGTGGGTGAGCGCGCTGCGCTTCTTGGCCACCAGCAGGATGCCCGAGGTTTCCCTGTCGAGCCGATGCACCAGTTCGAGGAAGCGGGCGGTCGGCCGGGCCGAGCGCAACTGCTCGATCACGCCGAAGCTCACCCCGCTGCCGCCATGCACCGCCACGCCGGCTGGCTTGTCGATGGCGATGAGGGCGTCGTCTTCGTGCAACACGGTGAAAACCCGGGCCGGCGCAGGTTTGGAAGCTTCGGGTGCGGCCGCACTGGCGGATGTCCGCAGGGGTGGAATCCGCACGAGATCACCCTCTTCGATGCGGGTTTCGGCCTGGGCCCGGCCCTTGTTCACCCGCACCTCGCCCGAGCGGATGATCCGGTAGACGTGCGTCTTGGGCACCCCCTTGAGGTGCTTGAACAGGAAGTTGTCCAGGCGCTGCCCGGCGGAGCCGTCGTCCACCGTCAGCAGCTTGACCGATTCGCCGGGGGGTCGGGCTTGCACTGACGCGGGCTTGTGCTTCGCACCTATAATGTTTTTCACCAGCGCGGTCATGTAAGTGCTTGATTAAACGGGAAGTTTAGAACACCCGAAAGTAGAGCGCCCATTGCCGCACTGAGAGGTCGATGCCGCTTTGGCGGCGCTTTTCCTGCAAACCCCGTGCTAGAGCGCAAAGTGGCAGGAGCGCCGCCCAAGTCAAGCCGACGCCAACGAAACAAAGAAAACGGAATTCCCAGCCGGCAGACGAACACCTGCCGGCGGATCGAAGCGAGTCCCCTGTGCTGATGTTGCTGATTCAAATGGTCCTCGACTGGCTCAAGCCGGTTGCGCCGGCCATTGGGTTGGCCCTGGAGCGCGTTCCAACCCATGCGTTCCCCGCCGTTTCTTCGCAAACGGCGCGCCAGCATCACATCGGGCTCGCCCCCATCCATGCGCCCCCACTCCGGCTGACGAGCTAGTGCTCGGGCAGCCGACGCGTTTGCGCGCCGGCTCGCCACATGCATCCGGAGCCAAGCGGCAATCCCGTCGTTTCGCGAGCAGTCGTCCGTGCATCGTTGCCCGTCATGGGCATGTAAGAGCGATAGATACAAGGACAACGCATCATGAAGCGGATGCTGATCAATGCCACGCAGGCCGAAGAACGCCGCCTGGCCATCGTCGACGGACAGAAGCTCCTCGACTACGAAATCGAGATCGAAGGGCGCGAACAGCGCAAGGGCAATATCTACAAGGCCGTCGTCACCCGCGTCGAGCCCTCGCTGGAAGCCTGCTTCGTCGACTACGGCGAAGACCGCCACGGCTTCCTGCCGTTCAAGGAAATCTCCAAGCAGTACTTTGCGGAAGGCGTGTCGGCCAGTTCGGCGCGCATCAACGAAGCCATCAAGGAAGGCCAGGAACTGGTCGTCCAGGTGGAAAAGGAAGAGCGCGGCAACAAGGGCGCGGCCCTCACCACCTTCATCTCGCTGGCCGGCCGCTATGTCGTGCTGATGCCCAACAACCCGCGCGGCGGCGGCGTGAGCCGGCGCATCGAGGGCGACGACCGGGCCGAGCTGAAGGAAGCGATGGACCAGCTCGAGTACCCCAAGGGCATGAGCATCATCGCGCGCACCGCCGGCATCGGCCGCAGCGCCCCCGAGCTGCAGTGGGACCTGAACTACCTGCTCAAGCTGTGGACCGCCATCGACGGCGCGGCCAAGGGCGGCAAGGGCGCTTTCCTGATCTACCAGGAATCGAGCCTCGTCATTCGCGCGATTCGTGACTACTTCAACCACGACATCGGCGACATCCTGATCGACACCGACGACATCTACGAGCAGGCGCACCAGTTCATGGCGCACGTCATGCCCGAGCATGCCGGCAAGGTCAAGCGCTACCGCGACGACGCGGCGCTGTTCAGCCGCTTCCAGATCGAGCACCAGATCGAATCGGCCTACGCCCGCACGGTGCAGCTGCCCTCCGGTGGCGCGATCGTGATCGACCATACCGAAGCGCTGGTGTCGGTGGACGTGAACTCGGCCCGCGCCATCAAGGGCGGCGACATCGAGGAAACCGCCACCCGCACCAACCTCGAAGCCGCCGACGAAGTGGCCCGCCAGATGCGCCTGCGCGACCTGGGCGGCCTGATCGTCATCGACTTCATCGACATGGACGAGAGCAAGAACCGGCGCGAAGTCGAAAGCCGCCTGCGCGATGCGCTGCGGCAAGACCGCGCCCGCGTGCAGTTCGGCTCCATCAGCAAGTTCGGCCTGATGGAGATGAGCCGCCAGCGCCTGAAGCCGGCCCTGTCCGAAGGCGCCTCCATCCCCTGCCCGCGCTGCGGCGGCTCCGGCCACATCCGCGACACCGAGTCGAGCGCGCTGCAGATCCTGCGCATCATTCAGGAAGAGTCCATGAAGGACAACACCGCCGCCGTGCACGTGCAGGTGCCGGTGGAAGTGGCTTCCTTCCTGCTGAACGAAAAGCGCCCCGAGATCGCCAAGATCGAACTCAAGCAGCGCGTCACCGTGCTGATGGTGCCCAACAAGACGCTCGAGACGCCCAACTACAAGCTCGAGCGCCTCAAGCACGACGACCCGCGCCTGGACCACATCGATGCCAGCTACAAGATGGCCGACGAGTTCGAGGACCCGGTTGCCGTCACGCGCCGTTCGCAGGAGCCCACCAACAAGCAGACGCCGGTGATCAAGGGCGTGCTGCCCGACGCGCCGGCCCCTGTGGCCACGCCCAAGCCAGAATCGGCCCGTGCCCCGGCAGCGCCGCGCGCCCCGGCTGCGGCGCAGG
>NZ_BCUU01000051.1 GCF_001591385.1 Variovorax soli NBRC 106424 | reverse complement strand
GTTGCCCGCGCGCACGTAGTTGGGGTTGGCCAGCAGCGCGTTGATGGTGCCCGCGCTGCCCGAGCCGCCCAGCAGCATGCTGATGGCGCTGGCGCCCACGCCCACCGTGCCGAAGGGGTCGAAGATGGTGTCGTTCCAGAAGGTGGGGGTGTAGTCGCGGCCCAGGCGCAGCTCGCCGAAGCGGCCCGACAGGCTCACGGTGGAGCGGCGGTTGAACATGGCCACGGGCGAGAGGGTGGCGCCGGTGTCGTTGGCAATGCCCGCCTCCAGCCAGAAGCCGGCCGCCAGGCCGCCGCCCAGGTCCTCGGTGCCGCTGAAGCCGAAGCGGCTGCCCATGAGGTTGCCGGTGGACATGGCCCACTGGCTCTGGCGCACGTTGGGCTGCACGCCGCTCGGGTCCTTGCTGCTGGTCTGGTAGTAGCTCACGGCCGCATCCATCACGCCGAACAGGCGCACGGTCGACTGGGCCGAGGCGGTTGCCGAGGCCGTGGCCGCGGCCAGGGCTGCAAGGGTGGTCAGGCTCTTCTTCATTCGAAGTTGTCTCCGGTTTTCGTAGTTTCAAAGGGAAAGGTTGGAGAGCTCAGGCGGTGCTCTGCACGACGGGGCGTGGAGCGATACCGGCCCGCACGAATACCGCGCTCGCTACCAAGGCGGCGCTCGACGCGATGCACAAGGCACTGCCCAGGCCGACGGAGTCCGACAGCACCCCGGTGCTGAAGGGTCCGAGGGCCTGCCCGAACAGGTTCTGCGCCATGGCCACGAGTGCCAGCGCCGTGGCGCGTATGCCCGGATCCGCAGCTTCTATGACCACGGCGGGTACGGCGCCGATGGAGCAGGTCGCGCAGAAGCCGCCCATCACCAGGCAAGCGCCCTGCCAACTGCCGGATGGCGCGAAGCTGAACGCGGCCACCAGGAAGCTGCCGGACAGCGCGCAACCCAGCGCGACCACCCGCAGCCGCCCGGGGCCGTCGCATCCCCAACGGTCCGCCGCATAGCCCCAAGCCACGGCCCCCAGGGCGCCCACCAGGATGACAGCCGCCGAGTACAGCGCCGCTCGATCGGTTGCCACCTGGTAGCTGCGGTGGATGTAGGTGGGCAACCAGGAATACAAGGACAGCACCACGAACAGTTGCAATGCCCCGCCTATGCACGCCCACAGCACGATCGGTATCCGGAACAGGCCGAGCCCGCTTCTCAGCGCGCCAGAGAAGGAGATCGATGCCGCGGGCGAGGCGCCGCGTGCAGGATCGCGCACCCACAGGTAGCACAGGGCCAGCACGATGCCGGGTGCGCCCACGACGCCGAAGGCTGTCTTCCAGCCGTAGTGCGTGGCCAGCCATCCGCCGAGCACGACGCCCAGGATGCCGCCCAGCACGCCCGCGGCCTGGAAGGCGCCGAACACGGCGCTGTGCAGGCGCCTGGGAAAGATGCCGCCCAGAATGGCCGCGCCGGCGGGCCCATAGCCAGCCTCGCCCAGCCCGACGGTGGCGCGCGCCGCCAGCAGCGCGCCGTAGCTGTTGGCCGCGCCGCAGGCCAGCGTCGCGCCACTCCAGACCAGCGCCATGGCCACGATGGCCTTCACCCGCCCCCATCGGTCGGCCAGCACGGCCAGCGGGATGCTGCCCAGCGCAACCGTGAGCGCCACCACCGAGGCCAGGGCGCCCAGTTGCTTGTCCGACAGCTGCCACTGAGCCTGCAGATGCGGAAACATGGCCGTCACCACCTGCCGGTCGACGAAGTCCAGCAGCATCAGGCCGAAGGTCAGAGCGAACACCAGCCACGCCCGCGCGCCGACGCGCGCGTCGTTCGAAGGGGGGCGAACGCCCGACGTTTCAAGGGCATGCATCGGCTTGTCTCCAGTGAAAATCGGTGGGCGGTCTTGCTGCTTACCGCACCTCGAAACTGCTCACGTCCACCGGTTCGACGCCGTTGGCCTCGCAGTACTGCAGGTAGCGCTGCACCATGGATTTCCAGTTCTCGATGGCCAGCACCTGGCCCTCCGGACCGATCAGGTTCCAGTCGCCGGTCACGATGTTGAGCGTGCACACCTCCTCATCGCCGACGCCGGCGGGCGTGTGCTGCGAGCCTGCGGTCTCGTAGACGAAGCTGCCTGCGCTTGCCACCCAGTCGTGCTCCAGGTACCTCCAGCTGCCGGAGAGCGTGTAGACCATCACGGTGCCGGAATGGTGGTGCTTGGGCAGCTGCATGTAGCCCGGGATCTTCAGCAGCGTGATCCATTCGCCGCTGACGGGATTGACCTTGATGAGCTTGAGGAACGCATCGTCGGCATAGGGCGTGAACGGCATCCAGGGCAGCGCGTCCACGTCGATGAGCGCGGTGTCGATTTTTTCAAAGGCGAAGGTCATGGTGTTTCCTTGAAGGGGTCGGTGGGTTCGTGAAATGAAATGGCCGGGCTCACTGCCGCTGCGGGTAGCTCACCTGCAGGTCGTGGATCACGCCGTTGAACGGGAAAGGGGCGCGGTCGAAGTAGTCCAGCACGACCGGCGAGCCCGGATCCTTGCCGACGTTGAAGGCCTCGGTGGCGGTAAACAGCATCGGCACGGTGTAGAACAGGATGGCCTCGGCCACCTTCTCCCCGTCGATGTGAAGGCTCAGGCGCCCGGGCGTGCCCAGTTGCCTGGACACCAGCGTGGTATGCACCTCGATGACATGCCGGCCGGGCGGCAGCGCCCGGGCTGCGCGCATCACGGTGCGCTTGAGCATGAGGGCGTTGTATTCGTAGACCACATGGCCGTCGGCGATGTAGAGCGACACGCCGCCCGCAATGCCGCCCAGCGCGTACAGCACGCCTTCCGCGCGTTCGTTCGTTTCCACGTCCACCCGCACCACGCTGTCGCGTGCGCGCAGGTTGGGCGCCATCACTTCCGGAACGCGCTGGTGGTCCGTGCTGAAGTGCTGGGTGCCGTCCCCGGGGCCGTCACGGTCCTCGGGATGCATCAGCGCCCACAGGCCCGCGCCCAGCGGGTAGACATGGTTGTCGCGCGCGGCTGCGTCAAAGCGCCGCTTCAGGTCTTCCAGGCGCTCGGGCTCCTTGGCGGCGAGGTCGCGGGCCTGCGAGAAGTCTTGTTCGACATGGAACAGCGCCCAGGTGTCGTTGTGCGGGTTCCAGCCCTTGTAGGGATTGTTGTCGGCCACCCACGGGGTGCGCGGTCCCCAGACGGATGCCATCCAGCCCTGGTGGAAGATTCCGCGGCTGCCCAGCACCTCGAAGTACTGCGTCTGCTTGGTGCCGGGCGCGGCGGCATCGCCGAAGGTGTAGCACATGCTCACGCCGTCCAGCGGTTCCTGCGCATGGCCGTGGACGACCTCGGGCGCGGGCACGCCGATCGCCTCGTAGATGGTGGCGGCGATGTCGTTGACGTGGTGGAACTGCGGGCGCACCTGCGGGTCGGGCCGGATCGCCTTGGGCCATGAGATGGCCAGCGGCACGCGCGTGCCGCCAAAGTAGCCGGCCACCAGCTTGGTGCCCTGGAACGGCGTCATGCCGGCCCAGCCCCAGGCCGCGTGGTAGTGGTTGTCGAACCGGGCGCTGCCCAGTGCATCCAGTCCACCCAGTTTGTCCAGCAGCGCCATGTGCTGCGCGGGCCGGTTGGGAATGCCGTTCTGCGCATTGAGTTCGGCCAGCGTGCCAGTCATGCCTTCTGCGGATGAGCCGTTGTCGGAGAACACATAGAAGATCAGCGTGTTGTCGCGCAGGCCCTGGCGCTCCAGCTCGTCCACCAGCTTGCCGGCCTGCACATCGGTGTGCTCCAGGAAACCGGCGAACACTTCCATCAGGCGCGCCTGGAAGCGGCGCTCCTTCTCGCTCAGGCTGTCCCACGCCGGCAGGCCGGCATGGCGTGGCGTGATCTGCGCATCGGCAGGAATGAAGCCCATGGCCTTCTGCCGGGCGAACACCTTCTCGCGATAGGCGTCCCAGCCGTCGTCGAACTGCCCCTTGTACTTGTCCGACCATTCCTTGAACACATGGTGCGGCGCATGCACTGCGCCGGGCGTCCAGTACAGGAAGAAGGGGTCGGCCGGCGCATGGGTCTGGCGCTCGCGCAGCCAGCGGATCGCGTCGGCCGCCAGGTCTTCGGTCAGGTGATAGGCGGGGTCTCGCGGCGGCTCCACCGGCGTGGTGTTGCGGTACAGGCGCGGCTCGTACTGGGAGGTTTCGCCGCCGATGAAGCCATAGAAGTAATCGAAGCCATGGCCGGTGGGCCAGCGGTCGAACGGGCCCATCGACGTGGTCGCCGAGACCGGTGTGTTGTGCCACTTGCCGAATGCCGCGGTGCGGTAGCCATGCGCCTGCAGCACCTCGGCGATGGTGGCGCAGCTCTTGGGAATCTCGGCGGTGTAGCCGTCCCAGTCGCTGGCGAACTCGGCAATGATGCCGTTGCCTACGCGGTGGTGGTTGCGCCCCGTCAGCAGTGCCGCGCGGGTGGCCGAACAGACGGCGGTGGTGTGGAAGGCGTTGTAGCGCACGCCGCTGTCTGCAACGCGCGTGAGCGTGGGCGTATGGATCGGCCCGCCAACCGTATCGGCCTGCGCATACCCGGCGTCGTCCAGCATGATGATGACCACGTTGGGCGCATCGGCCTTGCGCACCATGGGCCGCGTGCGCTTGCCGTAGACGGACTCCTGCAGGCTCACACCCACGCGGGCCGGCGAAGCCGGATGGGGCAAGGGGAGCACGCTTCCCGCAGGCCGGGTCTCGGATGTCGTCATTGGAAATGCCACTCTGGTTCTGTGAAACGTCGGGTGGATTCTTCAGGGACCCCGGCCTTTGCGCTTAACCTGGCGTTGCATGCATTTACCATTACGTCGCATGCGGAGGGGCATTTACCATGACGACGTTCTTCATTCGCGCAGCCGCCGTGAGCCATTACCCCGCGATTGCCCGGCGGCATGGGCTGGACGCGGGGCGCATGCTCGCCCGGGCCGGAATCCCGCGCGAATGCCTGCACGATCCGGAGTTGCTCATTCCCATGGAGCGGGCGTACGGCCTGCTCGAAGACTCGGTGCAGGCCAGCGGCGTGCGCAGCTTCGGCCTGGAAATGGGCGAGGCCAACCAGCTTTCCACCCTGGGCCTGCTCGGCCTCATTCTTCGCGAGGAGTCCACGCTGCGGGATGCCGTGCAAACGTTGATCCACTACCGGAAGCTGCACAACGAATCGCTGGTGCTGCGGCTGGAAGAGAGCTCGGACGACGCCGTCCTTCACATGGAATTTGCCGGGCCGGGCGCGGGAGGCATCCAACAGGCGGTCGAGCAGGGACTGGCCATGCTGGTGCGTTCCCTGCGCAGCCTGATGCCGGGGTGGCAGCCGAAATGGCTGGGCCTGATGCATGGGCAACTCGGCCCGAGCGAGGTCTACCAGCGCGTGCTCGCGGCACCCGTGCATTTCAACGCGGACTTCAACGGGGCCGTGTTCGACGCCCGCACCCTGGACCAGCACCTGAAGTCGACCGACCCCGCCATGGTGCGGCAAGCCAGGGCCCAGTTGGACCAGCTCCTGGCCGCGCGCGGTGCGACCTGCACGCGCGACCGGGTGCGTGAACTGGCCATGGTCCTGCTGCCGATCGGACGCTGCTCGATCGACCAGGTCGCGATGCATCTGGGCGTGCACCGCAGCACCCTGCACCGTCAACTGGTGGACGAGGGAAGCGGGTTCGGCGAGATCCTGGAGCAGGTTCGCAAGCACATGGCGACGCAACTCATCGCCTCGTCGCAGCACAGCTTCATGCAGATTTCCGAGATGCTGGGGTTCTCTTCACAACCCGCCTTTTCCCGTTGGCACAGGCGCAGCTTCGGTGAGACCGCACAAGCACACCGACAACGCGCGAACCCGCGACGAAGCCGTGCTACTGCGGCCTGACGCGCGCGCCGTCGCCGTTGCCTTCGATGTAGACGCGCGACGTGCGAGGTTCAGGTTTGCAGCCGCCATCTTCAGAGATACCGGATCGTTACCAGGCCGATACGGCCGTTGAACTTGAATGGCGCGCGGTCGAAGTAGGCCTGCGAGACGGGCGAGTAGCTGTCCATGCCCACGTCGAAGGCATCGTTGGCCGTGAAGGTCAGCGGCGCGGTCACCGGCACGCGGCCCTTGGCAATTTCCTGGCCATTGGCGCGGATGACGACGTCCATGGGGCCGGCGCGCTGGCCCTGCGCCACGCGCGACTCGACCTCGATCTTCACCTTGCCGGTGGGCAGCGCCCCTTGCGCATCGATGCGCGTGCGCTGGATCTCGAAGAGGTTGTACTCGTAGCTCAGCCTGCCCTTGTCCACCCACAGCGACAGCCCGCCCGAGAAGGCGCCCAGCGCGTAGAGCACGCCCGCGGAGTCCGGCTTGAGCTCGACCTCCATGGTGACCAGGCTGCTGCGTGCACCGACCTTCGGTCCGGCGAATTCCGGAATGCCCACCACGTCCTGGGTGTAGCTGAACTCGGTGGCTGGGTTGCTTGGCGCGTACTGCGGGTGCAGGACCGACCACAGTCCGCCGCCGACCGGGTCGACCCGGTTTTCCTTCGCCTGCACGCCGAAGGCCTGCGTCAACTCCTGCACCTTCCGGGGGTTCTTCGCCGCAACGTCCACAGCCTGCGAGAAGTCGGTGCGCAGGTCGTACAGCTCCCACGTGTCCTGATCGGGCGACCAGGTCGCGATGCTCTTGGGCAGGCCCGGCACCCACGGAACGCGCGGACCGAACACCGAGGCCATCCACCCGTCCTGGTAGATGCCGCGGCTGCCCATGATTTCAAAGTACTGCGTCTTCTTGCGTGCTGGGGCGCTGGCATCGGCAAAGGTGTAGCGCATGCTCACGCCGTCAAGCGGGTCCTGGGTCACGCCATCCACCAGCTTGGGTGCCTGGATGCCGGCGACGTCGTAGATCGTGGGCACGATGTCGTTGACGTGGTGGAACTGTGTTCGGGTCACCGCATCAGGCTTGATGACCTTCGGCCAGGACACCGCCATCGGCGTGCGCGTACCGCCGAAGTGCGAGGCCACCAGCTTGGTGGCCTGGAACGGCGTGCTGCCGGCCCAGGCCCACCCTGCGTGGTACATGTTGTCCACCTTGTTGCTGCCCAGCACGTCCAGGCCGCCGAGTTCGTTCAGCGCGCGGATGTGGTCCTTGATCTGGGTGGGAATGCCGTTTTGCGCCAGCAGTTCGCTGATGGTGCCGTTCTGGCCCTCGGCGGACGAGCCGTTGTCTCCCCAGATGTAGAACACCAGGGTGTTCTCGCGGATGCCCAGGCGCTCCAGTTCGTCGATGAGACGCCCCGCCTGCGTGTCGGCATGCTCGGTCATGCCGGCAAAGACTTCCATCAGGCGGCGCTGGAAGGGCTTCTCGTCTTCGGGAATGTCCTTCCACGCGGTCAGCGTGGCTGGCCGCGGCGTCAGCTGCGTGTCCTTCGGAATCCAGCCCAGGGCCTTCTGGCGCGCGAAGATGCGCTCGCGCATGGCGTCCCAGCCGTCGTCGAAGCGGCCTTTGTACTTGTCGGCCCACTCCTTGAAGATGTGATGCGGCCCGTGCGAGGCGCCCGGCGCCCAGTACATGAAGAACGGCGAGCCGGGATCCACCGCCTGCTGCTGGCGCATCCAGGTGATGGCCTTGTCGGTCATGTCCACGGTGAAGTGGTAACCCTCGCGGCGGGGCGCGGGCAGCCGCACGGTGTTCTCGACCACCGCCGGCTCCCACTGCGAGGACTCCCCCGCGAGGAAGCCGTAGAAGTAGTCGAAGCCCACCAGCCGGCCCGTGGGCCACAGGTCGAAGGGGCCTTGCTGGGTCGTCTCCTCGGCGGGCGTGTTGTGCCACTTGCCGAAAGCAGCCGTCTTGTAGCCGTAGTAGCCCAGCACCTTTGCGCCGGTGGCCGTGGTGGGCGGAAGGCGGCCGGTGTAGCCATCCCAGTCGTTGGCCAGTTCGGCGATCTGGCCGAAGCCCACGCGGTGGTGGTTGCGCCCCGTGAGCAGCGCCGCGCGCGTGGGCGAGCACATCGCGGCGTTGTGGAAGCGGTTGTACGAGATGCCGCTCTTGGACACGCGCGTCAGCGTAGGCGTGCGGATGTCGCCGCCATGGGTCTCGGGCAGCGCCGGACCGACGTCGTCGAGCATGATCACCAGCACGTTGGGCGTGCCCTTGGGCAGGCGCTGCACGGCGGGCAGCGGCTTGTACACAGACGACTGCATCGTCACCCCCGCCGTGCTGCCGGATTTCTTCGGTGGGAAAGGCAGGCTGTCCTGGGCGTGGGCCAGGGCCGCGACCGAGAAAACACCCAAGGCGGCAACGAAGCGCCCGTACCTCTCGAACCTCCGGGTTTGCGCGCGGCACGCGCCGCGCATCCACTCGACGAGTCTCTCCATTCATTCACCCCTCTATTGCACCTGCCGCTTGTTGTTCTTGGCCCCTGATGGAGGCCTGCGGCACGGTTGCTCCCCGCTACGGCGCGAAGGCTAGGGGGAACCGGATCGAACCACCACTCATTTCACGCCACGGAGGATCGAAAGTCGTGCGGCGCCATTCCCGCGGCCTTGCGGAATGCGCGGGCGAAGTTGGCAGGGCTCGAGTAGCCGAACTCCATCGAGATCTGCGTGATCGACGCGCCGGAGCCGCGCAGCAGTTCCTTGGCGCGCTGCATGCGAATGAGGTTGACGAGTTCGCGGAAGTCGGCGCCGCAGTCGCGATGGAGCATGCGCTGCAGGGTCCGCACGCTGGTGCCGAGCGCCCGCGCGGTGCTGTCGATCGACACATTTCCAGTCACGACCTGCGCCCTGATCTGCGCGCCGACCACGCCCCGGAAGGTGTGGAGGCCGTCCGCCTCTTGCAGGCCCCGGCCCACATCCTCGATCGTGACCAGGCGCGGCTCAGGTGCGGCTCCCTGGCCCGGCAGTCCATCAGGCGTGCATCGAAGCAGAGCCTGACGGCGCCCGCCTCGAAGTGGACCGGACATCGATACACATCTTCGAAGTCGACCATGGTGGCCTGCGGGATGAAGCATTCGTGGCCCTCCAGCAGTTCGATGTCCATCATGATCGCCTGCTTGGCCTGCCTCAGGACCTTCTCGCCAAATGAATGCCTGACCAGCGCCGAGATGCCGGCGATCGCCGTGGCCGAGATCATCGGAGTCGCAGGGCCTGCGGCGTGCGGCAGCGAGCGCCGCAGCCCCAGCGCGAAATGAGTGGCACCTTGTTTCACTTGCGCGCGGTTACTGCAGACATCACCCGTGAGGGGGACCGTCGACGGGCGTCGTCGATACTCCCCGGATGACCTGGATCGCGGCTTACTTTGCAACGGGCGCCTTCATCGGCTTTCTGGCCGGCTTGCTCGGCATCGGCGGCGGCATGACGCTGGTCCCCGTCCTGGCGGCGATGTTCACTGCGCAGCAGTTCGCGCCGGACCATGTGGTGCATCTGGCGCTGGGAACCGGCATGGCGTCGATCATGTTCACTTCCAGCGCCAGCGTGCGCGCGCACCATCGGCTGGGCGGCGTCGACTGGTCGCTGGTGCGCCGCGTGGGGCCGGCCATGATGGTGGGGGCCCTGCTGGCCACGGCGCTGTCGGCATGGATCTCGCAGCGCGCCCTCGCGCTGGCCTTCAGCGCCATCGTCTATGCCGGCGCCACGCAGATCCTGCTGGGCCGCAAGCCGTCCGCCGCGCGGGGCTTGCCCGGCACGCCGGCGCTGGTCGCCATCGGTCTTGTCATCGGCGTGGTCTGCGGCCTGGTCTCGGCGGGCGGGGCCTTCCTCACCGTGCCGTTCATGCTGTTCTGCGGTGTGTCCATCACCACCGCCATCGGCACAGGCGCGGCACTGGGCGTCCCGGTGGCCGTGATGGGCACGCTCGGCTATGTGTTCAGCGGCTGGCATGTCGCGGGGCTTCCGCCCCTGTCCGCCGGCTTCGTGTACGGCCCCGCACTCGTCGGCCTGGTGGCGGGCAGCGTATTGACGGCGCCTCTGGGCGCCAGAACCGCCCACCGGCTGCCCGTCAGCATCCTGCGAAGGGTCTTCGCCTGCCTGCTGTACGTGCTGGCGACGAAGATGCTGTGGACTTACCTCTAGGCTTCGTCCCCTGCAGCCGGTGCATCGATTACGGCGGCATCGATCCATCCGCGCAGGCTGTTGATGAAGGCCACTGCACTGGCCCGGCCCAGGTCTTCGCGGCGGATCACGGCTTCGGCCAGCTTGCCGTCCTGCAGCAGGCGGCCCCGCTCGATGCCGGGCAGCAATCCACTGCTGCCTGATGGCGTCACCCAGCGCCCGTCGATCAGCAAGGCGACATTGCCGCGCGTGCACTCGGTGATTTCGCCGCGCTCGTTCCACAGCAGCGTGTCGAACACCTCGGGGTCCGCGGGCGCGAACGCCTCGTAGTGGCCGCGGCGCGTGGTCTTGAAGCGGACGAACTCGCTGTCGGCTTCCTCGATGGGCCGGCGTGCGAGCTGCAGGGTCACCCGCGCGGGTGAAGCCGGCAGCGCAAAGGCCTGCGCCTCGAACCGGCCGGTGGCGTGCAGCAGCAGCCGCACCCGCCACGCACCGCGCGCATTCGCGTGGGCGATGCGTTGAAGGCTGCGCTCGCCCTCCTCCAGGTCGAGGCGGTAGCCGAAGTGGGCCGCCGCATCCGCCATCCGCTGCAGGTGCAGGGCGAGGTTGTGGAACGTGCCGTCCTGCAGCCGCAGGGTTTCGAGAATCTGGAAAGGTGCGCTGGCCCGCATGAGAAAAGCCCGTTTGTTGCGCCATTCTGCCCACTCGCCTTGCGCATGGGCGTCGATGGTCACGCCGCTGCCGATGCCGCAGGCCAGGCCCTCGCTGCCCACCGTGACGGTGCGGATCGGAACATTGAAGGTGGCGGCGCCGCCGGGCCGCACGATGCCCACGGCGCCGCAGTACACGCCGCGCGCCTCGGGCTCCAGCGCGCGGATCATGCGCATGGCGCTGAGCTTGGGCGCGCCGGTGACCGACCCGCACGGGAACAGCGCGCCGAACACCTCCGCCAGCGTGGTGCCGCTGCGCGTGCGCGCCTGCACATCGGAAGTCATCTGCCACACGGTCGGCCAGGCCGCCACGTCGAACAAGCGCTCCACGCGCACCGAGAACGGCTGCGAAATGCGGGACAGGTCGTTGCGCAGCAGGTCGACGATCATGACGTTCTCGGCGCGCTCCTTGACGCTGGAGCGCAGGGCCTCGGCCGCCGCCGCATCGGCCGCCGGCGTGGCCCCGCGGGCTGCGGTGCCCTTCATGGGCCGCGTGAGGATGTGCCCGTCCTGCCAGTGGAAGAACAGCTCCGGCGACACCGAGGCCACCTGCTGCGCGCCCGTGTCGATCCACGCGGCATAGGCCCGGGGCTGGGCACGGCAGAGCGCGGCGAACAGGCGCAGCGACTCCTGCCGCTGCACGCCTGCATCGGAGGCCTGCCGCTGCGCACGGATGCTGGCCGTGAAGTTGACCTGGTAGACGTCGCCCCGCTCGATGGCGTCGTGGATGCGCGAGATGGCCCGGTCGAACTGCGGGCGATCCAGGCGCGAGTGCCATTCGAGCGGCTCGCGCGCACCGTCCGCGTCGCTGTCGGCCATGTCTGGCCAGGGGTGGGCCTCGTCGTGGACCGAGAACCATGCAAGCGGCCCCTGGCCCGGATGAACCGCCATGGCCGGGTCGAAGGCCGGCGCCGCTTCGTAGCGCACATAGCCCACGCACCAGCGCCCTTGCATGGCGTGCCGGTGCACGGCATCGAGCAGAGGTACAACCTCCTCCAGCGTCGACGCCACCAGGGTCGTGCGTGCGCGGCCGAAGGCAAGGCGCATCGGCGCGGGCCCGGCGCCGAAGTCGATCAGGGCCGTCAGCGGCTCGCCGCCGGGCAGCGCGGGCGTCATCGCGTTCAATTCAATCTGCATGCTGGCAACGAACCGATGACTAGGCGCGCTTGCGCCGCGCCGGCAACGGCCCGCGCGCCAGTTCGACGAAGGCGCGCAGGTAGTCGACGTGGGTATCCGCCTCACGCGCGCCCAGGTAGATGTGCTTCTGGATGCCGCGCGGCCCCAGGCGCACCGGCGCCACGTCGATCTTGCCCGCGTACTCCTGCACCAGCCAGCGCGGAAGCGCGGCCACGGCGCGGCCGCTGGCCACCATCTGCAGCATGATGTCCGTCGTCTCGATGGTCTTGTGGCGCCTGGGGCTCACGCCCGCGGGCATGAGGAACTGGTTGTAGATGTCCAGCCGGTCGGGCTCCACCGGGTAGGTGACCAGCACTTCGCGCGTGAGCTGCTGCGGCTTGGCATAGGCGGCCTTGGCCAGCGGATGCCCCTTGGCCACCACCAGCACCTGCTCGTAGTCGAACACCGGCTCGAAGGCCAGGCCCGGCTTGAAGAGCGGGTCGGGCGTGACCAGCAGGTCGATCTCGTAGCCGAACAGCGCGCCGATGCCGCCGAACTGGAATTTCTGCTTGACGTCCACATCCACGTCCGGCCAGGCGGCCAGGTAGGGCGACACCACCTTGAGCAGCCACTGGTAGCAGGGATGGCATTCCATGCCGATGCGCAGCGTGCCGCGCTCGCCCTGCGCGAACTGCCGCAGGCGCTCCTCGGCCAGGTCCAGCTGGGGCAGCACGCGGTTCGCCACGGCCAGCAGGTACTGTCCGGCCTGCGTGAGGCGCAGGCTGCGGCCCTCGCGCAGCCAGATGTCGGTGCCCAGCTGCTGCTCCAGCTTGCGCATGCTGTGGCTCAGGGCGGACTGCGTCAGGCACAGCACGCCGGCCGCCGCGGTCAGCGAGCCCTGTTTCTCGACTTCCTGGACGATGGCCAGGTGGATGCGCTCCAGCATGTATGAACCAGTTTCATTGATACGTGAATTAAGACCATTTTACTTCATGGTCCTGCGTCCCTAGCATCGGGCGATGACCATCATTCACAACCTCGGTTCCCCCGCATCGGCGCCCGGCGCGAATTGAAGTTCGCACTGGAGTCCTACTGGAAGGGCGAATCCTCCCGCGAAGAACTCCAGGCCCTGGGCACCCAGCTGCGCCGGCGCCACTGGATCGAACAGCAAGGCCTGGACTACGTGCCGGTCGGAGACTTCTCCTTCTACGACCAGGTGCTGGACATGAGCTTCACCCTGGGCCACCTGCCGCAGCGCGTGCAGGGCTTTCATGGCGACCCGCTGGACAACTACTTCCGCGTCGCGCGCGGCCGCTCGGCCCAAGGCGCGGAAGAACACGCCGCCTGCTGCGGCGGCGTGGCCGCCGGCGAGATGACCAAGTGGTTCGACACCAACTACCACTACATCGTCCCCGAGTTCGACGCCGGCACGCAGTTCAGGCTCGATGCATCGCGCCTGCTCGACCAGCTGGCCGAAGCCCGCGCGCAGGGCGTGAAGGCCAAGCCGGTGATCCTCGGCCCGGTGACCTATCTCGCCATCGGCAAGGCCAAGGACGGCAGCGACAAGCTCGCGCTGCTGCCCCGGCTGCTGGCGGCCTATGCGCAGCTGCTCGATGCGCTGGCCGACAGCGGTGCGGCCTGGGTGCAGGTCGACGAGCCGCTGCTGGCCACCGAACTCGACGCCGACTGGCAGCATGCCTTCAACGCCGCCTACCACCAGCTCAAGAGCTGCCGCGTGAAGATCCTGCTGGCGACCTACTTCGGCCCGCTGCTGGACAACAAGTATCTGGCGGCCCACCTGCCGGTGGCGGGCCTGCACGTGGATGCCGTCGCCGGCCGCGAAGACGTGCTGCCGCTCATGAACATGCTGCCCTCACACAAGGTGCTGTCGCTGGGCGTCATCAACGGCCGCAACATCTGGAAGACCGACCTCGCCGCCGCGCTCGACTGGCTGGAGCCGCTGGCGGCGCGCCTGGGCGAGCGCCTGTGGATCGCGCCCTCGTGCTCGCTGCTGCACGTGCCGGTGGACCTGGCGAGCGAACAAAAGCTCGATGGCGAACTCAAGTCCTGGCTCGCGTTCGCGCTGCAGAAGCTGGGCGAGCTGCGCGTGCTCGGCGCCGCGCTGCGCCACGGCCGCGAGTCGGTGAAGGACCAGCTGGCGGCCAATGCCGCGGCCCATGCGGCGCGCCGCGCCTCGCCACGCGTGCACAACCCCGCCGTGCAGGCCGCCGTCGCCAAAGTCACTGCACAGCTGGGCCAGCGCCAGAGCCCCTATGCGCAGCGCGCCGCCACGCAGGCCGCGCTGCTGAAGCTGCCGCCCTACCCCACCACCACCATCGGCTCCTTCCCGCAGACCGCCGAGATCCGCCATGCCCGCAGCGAGTTCAAGGCCGGGCGCCTGGATGGGCGGGCCTACCGCGCCGCCATGCAGGCCGAGATCGAGCGCAGCGTGCGCGAGCAGGAGGCCCTGGGCCTGGACGTGCTGGTGCACGGCGAGGCCGAGCGCAACGACATGGTGGAGTACTTCGGCGAGCAGCTGGAAGGCTATGCCTTCAGCCAGTTCGGCTGGGTGCAGTCCTACGGCTCGCGCTGCGTGAAGCCGCCCATCCTGTTCGGCGACATCCGCCGCCCGCGCCCGATGACGGTGGCGTGGACCACCTTCGCGCAATCGCTGACCGCCCGGCCGATGAAGGGCATGCTGACCGGGCCGGTGACCCTGCTCAACTGGTCCTTCGTGCGCGACGACCAGCCGCGCTCGCTCTCGTGCAAGCAGCTGGCGCTGGCCATCCGCCAGGAAGTGCTCGACCTGGAGAAAGCCGGCGTGCGCGTCATCCAGATCGACGAAGCCGCGCTGCGCGAAGGGTTGCCGCTGCGCAAGTCGCAATGGAAGGACTACCTGGCCTGGGCCGTCGAGAGCTTCCGCATCACCGCCAACGGCGTGCGCGACGAGACGCAGATCCACACGCACATGTGCTATTCGGAGTTCAACGACATCATCGCGTCGATTGCCGACATGGATGCCGACGTGATCACCATCGAGACTTCGCGCTCGGACATGGAACTGCTGGACGCCTTCGACAGCTTCGACTACCCCAACGAGATCGGCCCGGGCGTCTACGACATCCACTCGCCCAACATCCCCACGCAGGCGCACATCGTGCAGCTGATGAGAAAGGCGGCCGCGCGCATTCCGCCGCAGCGCCTGTGGGTCAACCCCGACTGCGGGCTGAAGACGCGCCAGTGGGCCGAGGTGATCCCGGCGCTGGCCAACATGGTCCAGGCGGCCAGGGAACTGCGCGAGGCGGCCTGAGCGCCTGCGCGCAAGCCGGTGCGACGCGTGCATGGCTGCACAATCTGCGGCCATGCAACGCTTCACCATCTCGCTGGACGATGAACTCGCCCGCCAGTTCGACGAGTTCATTGCGCAAAAGGGCTACGTCAACCGCTCGGAGGCGGTGCGGGACCTGATCCGCTCGCGCCTGGGCGGCGGGCAAGGCCCGCAGGCGAGCTCGTCCGCGGCCAGGGCGCAGTGGTGCGTTGCCAACCTGAGCTACGTCTACGACCACCGGGACCGGACGGTGACCCTGCGCGTGCTCGACCTGCAGCACCAGCATCACGACCTGGTCGTGACGACCCTGCGCACGCAGCTCGACCACGACCATTGCATGGAAACCGCGGTGCTTCGCGGACCGGTGCGGCAGGTGCGCGCACTGGCCGACCAGATGATCGCGCTCAAGGGCGTGCGGCACGGACAGGCCCACATGGTGCTGCTGGACGCCGACCACAAGCCGCACCGCCATGGCCATGGCGGCAGCGCCCACACGCACCTGAGCCCCGTCAACTGAAGAAGGCGGGCGCGTCAAAAAGTGTATGGTTCGATGACTCGATGTAAGAAGAATCGAGCAATTGTCATACACATATGTCTATAAAAGTCAAAACAGGGAAGGCGGCCGCGGCAGCAGCGGTCATGTTGTTGGGCATCAGCTGGGCGCAGGCGCAGACGGGGCACCTGCCCGAGATCGAGGTGCGCGGCCCGCGCGACGCGAGCATCGGCACGGCCAACAGTGCCAGCGAAGGCGCGGTCGAGCGCGAGTCGTACCAGTCGCGCCCCAAGCTGCGGCCGGGCGACATCGTGGAGGCGGTGCCGGGCGTGGTCGCCACGCAGCACTCCGGCGACGGCAAGGCCAACCAGTACTTCCTGCGCGGCTTCAACCTTGACCACGGCACGGACTTCGCCATGTGGGTGGGCGGCATGCCGGTCAACATGCCCACGCACGGCCACGGCCAGGGCTGGGCCGACCTGAACTTCCTCATTCCCGAGCTGGTGTCGGGCGTGAGCTACCGCAAGGGCCCGTACTTCGTCCAGAACGGCGACTTCTCCCTGGCCGGCAGCGCCTCCATGGACTACTTCAGCGCCCTGGATGCGCCCTTTGCCGAGCTGACGCTGGGCGCCGACAACTACCGCCGCCTGCTGGCGGCGGGCTCGCGCACCGTGGACGACCAGACCTGGATGGCCGCGCTGGAGTTGCAGGGCAGCGACGGCCCCTGGCAGGTGCCGGAAAACCTGCGCAAGGCCAATGCGGTGCTGCGCTACTCGCAAGGCAGCCAGTCGCGCGGTTTCAATGTGACCGGCATGGCCTACAAGAGCGACTGGACTGCCACCGACCAGGTGCCGCAGCGCCTGATCGACGCGGGCCAGCTGGACCGCTATGGCTCGCTCAATGCCTCGGACGGCGGCAACACCCGGCGCCTGAGCCTGTCGGGCCAGTGGTTCGACAAGTCGCCGCAGGGCCAGACGCAGGCCAGCGCCTATGCCATCGACTACCGGATGGACCTGTTCTCCGATTTCACCTACTTCCTGAACAACCCGCAGCTGGGCGACCAGTTCGAACAGGCGGACCGCCGCCGGGTGTTCGGCGCGCAGGCCTCGCACTCGCGCCCCAACACAATCGGCGGGCAGAGCGGCATCCTGAGCTTCGGCGCGCAGTGGCGCGGCGACCGCATCGGCAACGTGAGCCTCTACAACACCCAGCTGCGCCAGCGCCATGACACGGTGCGCGACGACAAGGTGTCGCAGGACCTGTTCTCCGTCTATGGCGAGCAGCTCGTGCAGTTCAGCGACCGCTGGCGCGGCTACCTGGGCCTGCGCGGCGACCTGCTGCGCTACGACGTGCTGGGCCGCGAGCCGGTATACGGCCCCGGCAACAGCGGCAACGGCAGCGACTCGATCCTCACGCCCAAGGCCGGCCTGGTCTTCACGGTGACGCCCGAGCAGGAGCTGTACCTGAACGCAGGCACCGGCTACCACAGCAACGACGTGCGCGGCGCCACCATCACCGTCGATCCGCAAAGCGGACTGCCGGCCGAGCGCGTGCCGGCGCTGGTGAAGGGGCGCGGCGCGGAAGCGGGCTGGCGCTACTCGCCCGGCGAGCAGCTCAGCCTGACCACCGCGCTGTGGATGCTCGACCTCGATTCCGAACTGGTCTACCTGGGCGACGCCGGCACGACCGAAGCCGGACGGCCCAGCGCGCGCCGCGGCATCGAAGCCACGCTGCGCTGGGCGCCCTCCTCCCAATGGCGCTTCGAGCTCGACGGCGCGCTGTCGCGGGCGCGCTTTCGCGGCCAGGCGCCCGAAGGCGGAGGCAACCACATCGACAACGCGATCGAGACCGCCGTATCAGCCGGCGTGATCTGGACCCGCGGCCCCTTGATGGCCACGCTGCGCCTGCGCTACATGGGCCCGCGCGCGCTGGACACGACCAACACCGTGCGCTCCAGCGCCACCACCCTGCTCAATTTCGGCTCGCGCTATGCCGTGAACAAGCACCTGACCCTGGGGCTGGACGTGTTCAACCTGGCGGGCAGCCAGGGCAACGACATCGAGTACTACTACGCCTCCTGCACCGCCGGCGAAGTGGCCAGCGGCGCCTGCGGCAGCGGCATCGACGACCGGCACATCCACCCGATGGAGCCGCGCACCGTGCGCGTCAACGCACGGTGGACTTTCTGACGACGGCCGTCAGACGGGCTGCCCGAAGGCCAGATCGCTCACCGAGTGGCGGCCGGTCTCGATGCGCCCGGCGATGCGGCGCAGGTACGACGGATCGGCATCGCAGGTGATCTCGAAGTCGTACCACTGGCCGCTGGCATCCAGGTTCCAGCGCTTCTCGACGTCCTCGCCGCCCTTGACCTTGAGCTTCCACGGGCCGTCGTCGCGGTAGGCCTTGGCCGTGACGGTGAACACGCAGTCGCGGCCGCCGTCGTTGCGCAGCTTCAGGTGCAGGTCGCCCTGCCTGGCATGGTAGCCCACGCGCACTTCAGGCTGCGGCGCGTTGCCGGCACGCGCCTGGTTCAGGTCGCCCTTGAAGTGGCGATGGAAGCCGTTGGGGCCCAGCACCCACAGGTCGTACTTGCCGGCATCGGCAAAGGTGTCCCAGTCGTCGTCCAGCTTCTCGCCGGCCTCCACCGCATAGCGGCGGGGCAGCCTGTCCAGGTGCAGCTTGTCGTAGACGTGGAAGACGGCGCCGGCCTCGCCGCCATTGGCGAACACGAGGCGCACCACACCCTGGCGCTCGCGCGTGCGGCTGCTCACGTGAAGTTCGTAAGGCAAGGCGCGCGACGGGCGGATGCCGGCCTCCTGCACCGGCAGCATCGGGTTGGCCGGCGGCAGGATCTTGGGCATCAGCTGCTGGTCGGCGCGCAGCTGGTCGGCCTGCGACTTCGTCTTGCGGCCGGCTAGCGTGGGCAGCGGCTCGTTGTTCGGGTTGGCGAAGTTGAAGGCGCTGGTGAGGTCGCCGCACACCGCACGGCGGAAGCGCCCGATGTTGGGCTCCTTCACACCGAAGCGCTTCTCGATGAAGCGGATCACGGAGGTGTGGTCGAAGGCCTCGGAGTTCACCCAGCCGCCGCGGCTCCAGGGCGAGATCACGTACATGGGCACGCGCACGCCGGGGCCGTACACGCGTCCGTCGGGCAGCGGCTGGCTCTTGGTGCCTGGCGGCTTGGGGTGGTTGAAGTACTCGTAGGCCAGCTCGTCCGCGGGCACCGTGGTCTTGCCCGCCGGCGTGCCGTCGGGGTTGAGGGACGGCGCGGCCGGCGACGGCACGTGGTCGAAGTAGCCGTCGTTCTCGTCGAAGTTCACGATCAGCACCGTCTTGCTCCACACCTCGGGCACGGCGGTGAGCGCGTCGAGCGCTTCCTGCACGTACCAGGCGCCCTGCACCGGGCTCGACGGTCCGGGGTGTTCCGAGTAGGCGGCCGGCGCCACGATCCACGACACCTGCGGCAGCTTGCCGTTCTTGATGTCGTTGCGAAAGCTCTCGAAGAAGCCGCCGTCGGGCATGGTGTTGGCAATGCCCTTGTACAGCGGATTGCCCGCGTTGTCGCTGGCCGGGTCGTAAGCGGGCGATGCGGCCGAGTTGCTCACCGGCTTGCCCGAGGCCTCGTTGGCCAGGCGGTACTGCTTGAAGCCGGCCAGCGAGTTGTCGCCGAAGTTGTCGGGCATCCACTGGTAGACGATCCAGCTGACCTTGGCTTCTTCCAGGCGCTCGGGGTAGGTCTTCCACTCGTAGCCCTGGGTCGAGGGGCCGATCTCGTCCCACTCGTTGTTCACCGTGGCCACGCCCGCGCCCTTGGGGCCGTTGCAGCCGGTCCACAGGAACATGCGGTTGGAGTTGGTGCCGGTGTGCATGGCGCAGTGGTAGGCATCGCACAGCGTGAAGGCATTGGCCAGCGCCCACTGGAAGGGAATCTCCGGCTGCTTGAAGTAGCCCATCGAGGCGGGCGTCTTGTAGCGCACCCACTGCTCGATGCGGCCGCCGTCCCACGCGGCCTGCCCGTCGGACCAGGAATGCGGCGTGCCCGAAAAGCGCTGCGCATTGCCGGTGCTCTGGTCCAGGTGGTAGGGCAGCACGCTCTTGCCGGTGGCATCGCTTTGCTGCCACACGCTGCGCCCGCCCGGCAGCGGGATGGTGAAGCGGTCGCCGAAGCCGCGCACGCCGCGCAGCGTGCCGAAGTAATGGTCGAAGGAGCGGTTCTCCTGCATCAGGATGACGATGTGCTCCACGTCGCGGATGGTGCCGGTCTTGTTGTGCGCCGGAATGGACAGGGCACGCTGGATGCTGGGCGGAAATGCGGCCAGGGCCGCGGCGGCCATGCCGGTGTTCTGAAGGAATTGGCGTCGGTTGGTCATGGGGTCTTCTCCTCGTCTACGTGCGCGGCGTTCAGGGCGCATAGCGCACGTCGTCGTCCTTCTTGGTGGCGGCGCTGCCGTCGGTGGCGGCGTCGTCGGGCTTGGCGCTGGTGCTCGTGCCTGCGCTGCCGGCCGTGGCGGAGGTGCCGGCGCTGCCGCCGCCATCGCCGCCGCCGCAGGCGGCAAGGGTCGCGGCCAATGCCAGCGCGGCGCAGCTGCGCAGCACGCGGGCGGACCAGGGCGGGGAAAGGAAGAAGGGACTGCTGTCAGCAGCGGAACGCATCGTGAGTACTCCTCGAAGTGCCGTGGGCGGCGGAAAACGGCACGCGCCCAGGATGGAAAGTCCTGGGCGCGCACACCGAAGTCCGGGAGGCTATGGATGCGCCGTGACAGCGCCGTGAATCTGCGCGCTCGGCGTCAGCCGACAAAGTTACCGCGTGTATTGAGCAGGGTCTGGCTGACGAAGCTGCTCGCGCGGCCATGCGCATCGAAGGCCAGTTGCCAGCCGTCGAGTTCGAGCGGGCGGCGGCGCTGGAACTCGGCGAGCACCTTCGCACGCGATGCACCCGCACCGGCCGATGCCAGCACGGTGGCCGCATAGCGGCCCGCCAGGTAGCCGGCCAGGCTCACCGGCGTGGGCGCCTCGTCGAACAGGCGCTGCAGCGCCGTGCGGTAGCTGCGCACCACCGGCAGCTTGCTGGTGTGCGGGTTGGGCACCACGTCGGTGAAGATCACCGGCACCGACTTGCCGGGGTTGAGCTGCAGGAAGGTGTTGGTGTCCACGTCCGACAGGCACATGAGGTAGCGCTGCGTGCCGCGCTGCCCCAGGCCCTGGGTGAACAGCGCCAGCTCGATGGCGCCGCCCATGAACATGAGGAACATCGGCGCGCTAGCCGGCAGCTGCGCGGCAAAGGCGGCGATGTCGCGGCCCTTGGGCACCACCAGGTTGCGCGTCTTCAGCTGCAGGCGCGCGGCGATGGCCGCCATGCCGGCCTGCATGGCATCGGCATGCTGCGGGCTGGGATACACCAGGCCGAGCTCGTGCACGCCCACCACCGACAAGGTCTTGAGCACATAGCGGATCTGCTCCTCGCGCGATGCGAACAGCGCGAACAGGCGCGGGTCGTCGTCCATCCGCGGGTCGGCCAGCCAGGGCGCGACATGGGCGATGTCCAGCTTCATCTGTGCCGACTCGGCCAGGCTGGCCAGCGCCAGGCCCTCGCCCGCCGTGCCCAGCAGCGCCACCTGGCCGGTGTCGGCCTGGATGGCCTGCAGCGCGCTGCGCGCGGCCGCGGCACTGCCGTCGGTCTCCACCGTGGACAGTTGCGGCGCGGGCAGGCCGGCCTTCTTCATCTCGGCAAAGGCCAGGCGGATGCCGGTCGCGTAATCGCGCGAGAGCTGCTGCTGGTCGGGCGACATGTCCAGCAGCTGCGTCACGCGCAGGGCGCCGGCATCGGCCGCGCGCGGCTGCGCCAGGGCGGGAAAGGCAATAGTGGAAAGTGCGGCGGTGCCGCATGCACCGGCCAGACCGCGCAGCACCTGGCGCCGACCGATGGCTGAAGTCGAAAGTTTCATGGCGGGCAATGCTCGCCACCGCACATGACGGTTTGGCGACAGGGCCATGACGGCGCGTGAACTACGTCACGGCTGCCTATGCCTTCGACGTCTGGCGCGGTTCGCCGCGCACCAGCGTCACTGGCGCTGCAGTTCCGTCACCTGCAGCGAGAGATCGAACAGCTTGGCCTTGCCGGCGTAGTAGCGATCCAGCCGCCACTCTTTCAGGATGTCGATGGCCAGATCGAAATGTTCCAGGTCGAGCTGATAGATGTCGGAGATGGCAAAGCTGTGCTCGGTCTCCAGCGCCAGCACCAGCTGCGAAAGCACCAGCGCCGCGGGCTCGTTCGGACTTTGCTCGATGAAGATCCGGGCGCGCTTGATGGCGTTCATGGGAAGGTCCTTCCAGGACTTTGTGGTCGGCGCTTGGATTTTGGAGCGAACGGGCGGCGGGCAGCACAAAGCCGCAGTCGGCGAGTCTTGTATTCGCGCCCGCTGTTGGCAGCCTCGGCGGGCCAGCGAGCGCCTACTTGGCGCTGGCGCCAGCCAGCTTCAACGTCCGCCGGCCGCGCGGCGCGATGGACCACGCAGCGGCCGTGGTGGCGAGGATTCGGGTGAGGATGGAAGCTTGCATACGTGAATCGATGGCTTGGGTTCTTCTTTTTTCGGTCAATGCTGCAAAGCCTAGTGAGTGAAAGCGTCCCGCCCGTGAAAGTGCAGCAATGCCCCGTGCCGCCCTCCGGCTGTCATTGCCTTGTCACACGCGCGTGACGCACGGCGCAGGCACACTCGCCCCATGCTGCAAGTGATTCATGAAGGCGCCGATCTGCTGGTGCTGGACAAGCCCTCGGGCCTGCTGTGCGTTCCCGGCCGGGGCGCCGACAAGCAGGACTGCCTGAGCACGCGCGCCCAGCAGCGCTGGCCGGACGCGCTGGTGGTGCACCGCCTCGACATGGCCACCAGCGGGCTGGTTCTGATGGCGCGGGGCGCCGCGATGCAGCGCGCGCTGAGCCAGGCCTTTGCGCAGCAGGAGATCGACAAGTGCTACGAGGCCGTGGTCGACGGTCTGCTGCCGAAGGATGACGGCGATGGCAGCTGGCACGACATCGAGGCCCCCATCGCCGCCGACTGGCCGCGCCGGCCGCTGCGCGTGATCGACCCGGTGCAGGGCAAGCCCAGCCTGACCCGCTGGCGCGTGAAGGCCGCCCTGCCCGCAATCGGCGCCACCCATCTTCAGCTGGCTCCGCAGACCGGCCGCACGCACCAGCTGCGCGTGCACCTGACGCACATCGGGCACCCCATCCTGGGCGACGCCCTCTACGGCAGCGAGGACGTACGCTCGCGTGCGCCGCGGCTGCTGCTGCATGCCACGCGCCTGTCGCTGGCCCATCCCCTCACCGGCGAGCCGCTGTGCTTCGAGAGCGCGGCCCCGTTCGAGGGCCTGGCCATCCGTAGCACTACGGATGCGCGCTCGTAGCGGTACGACTGCCATTCGAGGGCCGTGCTTCCTATAGTCGCCGGACCGGCGCACGCCCTGAAGACGAGGTCCGATCCCCATGCCCATGCTGTCACTCTCCCGAGCCGCCGCGGCACTGGCCTGCGCCGGCGCCGCGCTGTGGGCCGTGTCGCTGCCTTCGACGGCCCAGGTGCCGCCCTCCGCCGCCGAGGCCAAGGCTTACCAGGGCCTGCACCGCGCGGCCTGGCGCGGCGACCTGCCCGAGCTCAAGCGGCTGATCGCGCAATCGGGCGGCACCAGCCTCGAGGTGCGCGACGCCTATGGCCGCACGCCGCTGCAGGTGGCCACCTACGCCCGCCAGCGCGAGGCCATCCGCCTGCTGGCGCAGGCCGGCGCATCGCTCAACGCGTTCGAGAACGACCGCTACGACGCGGTGACCATCGCCGCCGTGGCCGACGACACCAAGACGCTGGCCGTGCTGCTGGAGCTGGGCGCCAGCGCCGGCCAGACCACCAGCCGCTACGACGGCACCGCGCTCATCGCCGCCGCCCACCTGGGCCACGACGAGATCGTGCGCCAGCTGATCGCGGCCAAGGCGCCGCTGGACCATGTGAACAACCTGCATTGGACGGCGCTGATCGAATCCATCGTGCTGGGCGACGGCGGCCCGCGCCACCAGCGCACGCTGGCTTTGCTGGTGGACGCCGGCGCCAACCTGCAGCTGGCCGACCGCGAAGGCCGCACGCCGCTGCAGCTGGCCAGCGCGCGCGGCTACACCGCGATGGAGAACAAGCTGAAGGCGGCCGGCGCCCGGTAGGCGCTGCCGGCGGGCGCACGCATCGCCGAGAATCGGGGGGACAACCCGACCCCGGAGGCCCACGCGATGATCGTCCGCCCAAGACCCAACTGGCTGCGCATGCTGTTTGTCATGCGCGGCTCGGTCCTGCCGGAAATCGCGCCGCAGCTCCTGGGCACCACGGCCTTCGCGGTCGTCGTCACGCTGCTGCATGGGCATTTGTTCGCGTGGAAGATCCCGCTGAACTTCGTGCCCTTCTCGCTCATCGGCCTGACGCTGGCCATCTTCCTGGGCTTTCGCAACAGCACCAGCTATGCGCGCTACTGGGAGGCGCGCACGCATTGGGGCACGCTGCTCAACGAATCACGCGCGATGGTGCGCCAGGCCCTGACGCTTTGCGATGCGCCCGCGCAGGCCGGCTCGCTGGCGGCCCGGCTCACGGCCTTCGTCCATGCCTTGCGCCACCAGCTGCGCGCCACCGATCCGTCGGCCGACTTCGAGCGGCTGCTGGCCCAGGAGGATTGCGCCCGCCTGCAAGGCGCACGCTACAAGCCGGCCGTGCTGCTGCAGATGGTGGGCGAGTGGCTGCGCGACCGCCGACAGGCCGCCGAGCTGTCGGCGCCGCTGGTGCAGGCGATGGAAGTGCCGCTGGGCCGCCTGACCGACGCACTGGGCGGCTGCGAGCGCATCCACGGCACGCCCATTCCCTTCACCTACGCGGTCATCATCCACCGCACCATCTACCTGTACTGCGTGCTGCTGCCCTTCGGCCTGGTGGATTCCATCGGCGCGATGACGCCGGTGATCGTGGCCTTCATCGCCTACACCTTCTTCGCGCTGGAGGCGCTGAGCGCCGAGATCGAGGACCCGTTCGGCACCTCGGCCAACGACCTGGCGCTGGATGCGATGTCGGCCGGCATCGAGGCCAGCCTGCGCGAGCTGATGGGCGAAGCCTTGCCGCCGCCGCGCCCGCTCGCCGCGGGCGAGTACATCCAGACCTAGAAGGTCTGCTTGCGCCATGAACCTGCAACGCCTCGATCTCGTCTCGCTGTCGCTGTTCAACCTGATCGCACGCAGCGGCAGCATCAGCAAGGGGGCGGAACTGGCCGCATTGGCCGTGGGGGCGGCGAGCAAGCGCATCACCGACCTCGAGGCAGCGGTCGGCACGCCCCTGCTGGAGCGCCATTCCCGGGGCGTGACGCTGACGGTGGCAGGGCAGGCATTGCACCGCCACGTCCAGCGCATCCTGGGCGACGTGGATCAGATGACCGCCGACCTCTCGGACTACGCCAGCGGCCTCGTGGGCGTGGTGCGCCTGTGGTGCAACACGTCGGCCGTCACGCAATTCCTGCCCAGGGACATCGCCAGCTTCAGCGCCGACAACCCGGGCATCCGCATCGAACTGGAAGAGGAAGACAGCAGCGAGGTGGTGCTGGCCGTGCTCGACGGCCGTGCCGACGTGGGCATCTTCGCGGACCGCACGCCCGCGCACGGCCTGCAGGTGATGAACTATCGCGCCGACCGCCTGGTGCTGGTGGCGCCGCGCGGCCACGCGCTGGCGCGCCGGCGCAGCGTACGCTTCGAGGAGGCGATCGAGCACGACTTCGTGTGCCTGTCCAAGGGCACCTCGCTGGCCAAGCGGCTGCAGGCCGAAGCCGAGGCCCTCGGCCGCCGGCTGAAGACGCGCATCCAGGTGCGCAGCTTCGACGCCATGTGCCAGATGGTGGTCGCCGGCATGGGGGTTGCGGTACTGCCCAGGGAAGCGATCCAGCCGCAGGTGCAGTCCCTTCACCTGCGCCAGGTGGCGCTGGACGATGCATGGGCGCGGCGGCACCTGCTCATCGGTCTGCGCGACGCGGCGGCCGTTCCGCGCCACGTGCGCAGCTTCATCGACCATCTCTGCCAGTCTCCGGCGCCCTGAAGCCGCACGCCGGGGCGTGCCAGGGTTAACCCGGCCGTGCTTTCGCAATCCGCGAAAGCTCGCGCCGCCGCTTTTCCATTCCGCTTGCGCCGCCCCGCTTCCAGAATCGCCGCACACGCCGCCGGTGCACGCTCCCCGCGCAACACCGGCGCGACGGTCGACCGACCGCAACAGGAGACGACATTGAGCAAGCCACCCAGCGCACTCGAAGGATTGCGCGTCATCGAGATGGGCCAGCTGATCGCTGGTCCGTTCGCCGGCAAGACGCTGGCCGAGTTCGGTGCGGACGTCATCAAGATCGAGCCGCCCGGCGCCGGCGATCCGCTTCGCAACTGGCGCCTGATCAAGGAAGGAACCTCGGTCTGGTGGCAGGTGCAGTCGCGCAACAAGCGGTCCGTGGCGCTGGACCTGCGCAGCGCCGAGGGGCAGGACATCGCCCGCAAGCTGATCCGGGAAGCGGATGTGCTCATCGAGAACTTCCGTCCGGGCACCCTGGAAGGCTGGGGCATGGGTTACGACGTGCTGTCGGCACTCAACCCCGGCCTCATCATGCTGCGCATCTCCGGCTACGGCCAGACGGGCCCGTACCGCGACCTGCCGGGCTTCGGCGCCATCGGCGAGGCCATGGGCGGGCTGCGCCACCTCACCGGCGAGACGGGCCGCGTGCCGGTGCGCTGCGGCATCTCCATCGGCGACACGCTCGCGGCGCTGCACGGCACCATCGGCATCCTCACGGCGCTCTACCACCGCAAGGTCAACGGCGGCCAGGGGCAGGTGATCGACGTGGCGCTTCACGAAGCGGTGTTCAACGTCATGGAAAGCCTGATTCCCGAATACGACGCCTTCGGTGCGGTGCGCGAGGCGGCCGGCAGCGCGCTGCCGGGCATCGCGCCGTCCAACGCCTACCGCTGCAGCGACGGCTTCGTGCTCATCGCCGGCAATGGCGACAGCATCTTCAAGCGCCTGATGCAGGTGATCGGCCGTGACGACCTGGGCGGCGACGAAGGCCTGGCCAGCAATGCGGGGCGCGCGGCGCGCGTGCACGAGCTGGATGCGGCCATCGAGCAATGGACGCTGGCGCGGCCGGTGGCCCAGGTGCTGGCCGTCCTGGGCGAGGCGCGCGTGCCGGCCGGCAAGGTCTACACCGCCAAGGACATCCATCAGGATCCCCACTACCGGGCGCGCGACATGATCCTGCGGCAGGCCACGCGCGACGGCTACGAGGTCGATGTGCCGGGGGTGGTGCCCAAGCTGCTGGGCACGCCGGGCACGGTGCGAAGCGCAGCGCCGCGCCTGGGCGACGACACCGACGCGGTGCTCAGGGAGCTCGGCTTTTCAACCCAGGACATCGCCGCGCTGCGCGGCAGGAAGGTGGTTGCATGAACGACATGGCGACGCCGTGGAACGGCGCTGGACGACGCATCCACATCCAGGAAGTGGGCACGCGCGACGGCCTGCAGGTGGAGCAGGCCTTCGTGCCGACAAGGGAGAAGATCGCGCTGGTCGACCTGCTGTCGGACGCAGGCATGGCCAAGATCGAGGTGGCGGCCTTCGTATCGCCGCAGGCCATTCCGGCGCTGCGTGATGCCGAAGTGGTGATGCGCGAGATCCAGCGGCGGCCCGGCGTGACCTATACCGCGCTGGTGCCGAACGCACGCGGCGCCGAGCGCGCCATCGACGCGAAGACGGACGAGCTCAACCTGGTCATGTCGGCCAGCGAAAGCCACAACCTGTCCAACCTGCGCATGACCCGTTCGCAGTCCTTCATCGCCTTGTCCGACGTGAGCGCGCTGGCGCGGCAGGCACGCACCGCGGTGAATGTCTCTCTCTCGTGCTGCTTCGGCTGTCCGATGGAGGGCGACGTGCCCGTGTCCACCGTGCTCGGCTGGTGCGGCCGCTTCATCGACGAACTGGGCGCAGGCGGCGTGACGCTGTGCGACACCACCGGCATGGCCTACCCCGGCCAGGTCGCCGGGCTGGTCGCGGCGTTTCGCGAGCGCTGGCCGGACAAGGAGCTGACGCTGCACTTCCACAACACGCGCGGCATGGGGCTGGCCAACGTGCTGGCCGCCATCGATGCCGGCGCCGACCGCTTCGATGCGTCGCTGGGCGGCATCGGCGGCTGCCCTTATGCGCCGGGTGCCACCGGCAACGTGTGCACCGAGGAGATCGTGCATGCGCTGGCGCTGATGGGCTTTGGCACCGGCGTCGACCTGGCGCTGCTGCTGCAGGCCGCCGGCCGCCTGCCGGCACTCATCGGGCACGACGTTCCGAGCCAGATCCTGAAGGCCGGCCGGCGACTGGATCTGCATCCTCTGCCCGGCGACTTCGATGCCATCCGCGACCGCGCACTGGCGCGCGCTGCCTGAATTCAATCCAACGAAGGAGACACATCATGAACCGCAGACAACTACCCCGCATCCTTGCCGCGCTGCTCGCATCGGCGGGCATGGCCGCAGCTGGCCTCGCCATGGCCGACGAGGCCGCCTACCCCAATCGCCCCATCATGCTGGTGGTGCCCACGGCGGCGGGCGGCACCACCGACATCTCGGCGCGCATGATTGCCGATTCGCTGGGCAAGGCGCTCGGCCAGTCGGTGGTGGTGGACAACAAGGGCGGCGGCAACGGCGCCATCGCGGCCATGGCGGTCAAGCGCGCCGAGCCCAACGGCTATACGCTGCTCATGCAGTATTCGGGCTACCACGTGATCACGCCGCACGTGAGCACGCAAAAGCCGCAGTGGAGCGCAGACGACTTCCGGCCGGTCGCCAACGTGCTGAGCGCGCCGCAGGTGATCGTGGTGCGCGAGGGGCTGCCGGTGAAGACCCTGCCGGAGCTGATCGCCTATGCCAAGGCCAATCCCGGCAAGCTGACCTACGCGTCGTCGGGCAACGGCTCGCTGCAGCACGTGACTGGCGCCATGCTGGAACAGCAGGCCGGCATCCAGCTGATGCACGTGCCCTACAAGGGAACCGGGCCCGCACTGCAGGACCTGCTGGGCGGCCAGGTGGACATGACCTTTGGCACGCCCCCGCCCTTCATGCCGCACATCCAGGCCGGCAAGCTGCGCGCACTGGCGGTCACCGGCAAGTCGCGCCTGCCTTCCCTGCCGGGCGTGCCCACGGCGGCCGAAGCCGGCATGCCCAAGCTGGATGCCACGTCGTGGTTCGCCATGTTCGCGCCGGCCAAGACGCCCCAAGCCGTGGTCGACAAGTTGAACGTCGAGATCGCGAAGATCGCGTCCAGCCCGGCCTTCCAGCAGAAGGCCGCCGAGCAAGGCGCCACGGCCGACTACATGGACGCGAAGAAGCTGGGCGAATTCAGCCGGCAGGAATTCTTCCGCTGGGGACAGGTGGTGAAGGTCTCGAAGATCGAGGGAGACTGAAGCTCCGGCCTTGCAGGGGTGCTAACTGCGCACCACCAGCACCGGAATGTGCGCGTCCTGCAGCACGCGCTGCGTCACGCTGCCCAGCAGCAGCTTCTCGATGCCGTGGCGCCCGTGCGAGCCCATCACGATCAGGTCGCAGCCCAGCGCGTTGGCGGTGTCGACAATGCCTTCGTGCACCACATGGCCGTCGATCACGCGCTGGTCGCTGTGCAGGCCTTCGGCGGCCAGGGCCGCCACGCCGCGTGCCAGCGCGGCATTGGCGCTGGAGGTGGCCGCCGCCAGGTATTCGTTCTGCCCGAGGGCATAGTCGGCGCCCACCCCGATGAAGGGATAGTTGTCGATCACGTGAATCAGCGTGATGCGGCTGCCGAAGGCCAGCGCCAGGCCGCTGGCCTTGCTGACCGCCGTCATGGAGGCATCGGAGCCGTCGATCGGAACCAGGATGTGGTTGAACATGATGGGACCTCGCTTTCTTCTGATGATTCCTTGCCGGCAGTGCGGCCACGGGCCCGAATGTACAGACTCCGCGGCTGCGCAAGTGTAGGACTCACCCGGCCGCCCAGGGTTCACCCGGAACAGCGAGGCCGCACCGATTCGGCGCCAGCGAGAGCCTAGTCGCCCTGGAAACCCCCGGCCCGGCAGGTCACCACCAGCGTGTCGCGCCAGCCGGATTCGCCCTCGGCCAGCGGCTGGATCGGCGTGGTCTCGTGGATGACGCGCTCGTCGTCCAGCAGCAGCAGCGTCCACGGCTCGGTCATGGTGAAGCGCTCGCCGCGCCGGCCGGCCGCTTCGAACACGCGGGTTTCGCCGCCCTTGACGTTGTGGCGGCCCACCAGGGCCACCGCCACCAGGTCGACGCCGTCGCGGTGCGCGCCCTCGGGCGTGGGCCGGCCGATGCCGCCGGCGGTGTCGATGCGGAACTGGTGCGCCTCGATGTACCAGGGCTGTGCGCCGCGCAGGGCGCTGGCCGCCTCGGCCAGCCTGCGCATCAGCTGCTGCCACGCCGGTTGCGCCACGCTGGCTTCGAGCATGGGCGCGAACCAGCGCTGCATGCCGCCGTGCAGCGCGTTGTATTCCACCGGCTGCCAGTGCGCGCGGTGCGGCACCTGGCGCAGCGCCCCGCCCTGTTCTGCCACGAAGCAGGCATGGCGGCGCGTGCGGTAGCGCCCGCCATCCTTGAGGTAGTCGTCGGGCGGCAGGGCGTCCCAGTCGGCGCGCAGCGCCTCCAGTTCGGACAGGGGCATGTCCATCCACTGGGCGAGCCCTTGCGGGGCCAGCACGGCGTAGCCGTCTTCCGCCAGGGCGGTGCTCAGGTGCTCCGGCGTGGTGGCCGGCGGCGAGAAGTCCTTGCTCATGGACGCGCCGGCTTCACGACTCGACCTTGACGCCCTTCCAGAAGGCCACGCGGTCGCGCACCATCTCGGCTTCGGGCTTGGGGTCGGCGTAGTACCAGACTGCGTCGGCGTTGAGTTCGCCGTTGACCAGCAGCGAGTAGTAGCTGGCCGAGCCCTTCCAGGGGCAGGTGGTGCGGTGGTTGCTGAAGGTGACGTAGTCGCGGTTGAGCGACGACGCCGGAAAGTAGTGGTTGCCTTCGACGACCACGGTGTCGTCGCTCTCGGCGATGGTCACGCCGTTCCAGGTAGCTTTCATTGCAAGGAATCTCCAGGCCGGCCCCTCTCCTGGCCGACGGACTGTCGGATTCTGGGTCGGCGGGGTGCCGGCCGGCCTATTGTGCGGCAGGCAGCCAATGCACGCTGAACAGGCGCTCGGGGTCGGTCCATACCGGGCCGATGCCGAAGCCCGCGCGCGCCGCCAGGGTGCGCAGGCCTTCCACGGTGAACTTGTGCGAGTTCTCGGTGTGGATGGTCTCCGCCTCGGCAAAGTGCAGGCTCTCGCCCAGCAGGTTCACCGTCTGCGCGCTGCGGCTGACCAGGTGCATCTCGATGCGCTGGTGCGGCGCGTTGTAGAAGGCCGTGTGGGCAAAGCCGGCCAGGTCGAAGTTCGCGCCCAGTTCGGCATTGGCGCGGGCCAGCAGGTTGAGGTTGAAGCGCGCGGTGATGCCCTGCGCGTCGTTGTACGCGGCATGCAGGCGCGCCGGGTCCTTCACCAGGTCCACGCCCAGCAGCAGGCCGCCGCCGCGCAGCACGCGCGCCGCGCTCTGCAAGAAGGACAGCGCTTCCGCCGGGCTGAAGTTGCCCAGCGTCGAGCCCGGGAAGAAGCCCACGCGCATGCCGCTGCCCTCGGGCTTGGGCGGCAGGGAGAAGGCGCGGGTGTAGTCCGCCACCAGCGGCTGCACGTCCAGGCCCGCATAGTCCGCGCGCAGGCCCTGGGCGGCCTGCTCGAGGTGCTCGCCCGAGATGTCGATGGGCACGAAGCGGCGCGGCGTCTTCAGCGCATCGAGCAGCAGCCGCACCTTGCGCAGCGATCCCGCGCCGAACTCGATGATCTCGGCGTCGGGCCCGATCTGCTGCGCGATCTCGCCGGCATGGCGCGTCAGGATGGAAAGCTCGGTGCGGGTCGGGTAGTACTCGGGCAATTCGCAGATGGCATCGAACAGCCGCGAGCCGGCCGCGTCGTAGAAGAACTTGGGCGAAATGCTGCGCGGCCTGCTCTTGAGACCGGCCAGCAGCTCGCGCCCGAAGCTGCTGCCCTCGCCTTCCTCGTCGTCCTTCGGTTCCTGTGCGGCAGCCTCGAAGGCATTGAACGGTGCAGAAGAAGAAGAAGAAAAGCGCATGGTCATAGCTCCTTGGCGAGCCGCAGCCCGGAAAACTGCCAGCGGGCCGCTGGGGGAAAGAAGTTGCGGTACGTGGGCCGGGTGTGGCCCGCCGGCGTGGCAATGCTGCCGCCGCGCAGCACCAGCTGGCCCACCATGAACTTGCCGTTGTATTCGGCAGCCACGCCGGCCAGCGGCTTGAAGCCGGGGTACGGGTCGTAGGAGGAGCGCGTCCATTGCCAGACATGGCCCGTGAGTTCACGCATGCCCTGCACAGCACTGGCCGCTTCCCATTCGAATTCGGTGGGCAGCCGCGCGCCGGCCCATTCGGCGAAGGCGGCGGCTTCGTAGAAGCTGAGTTGCGAGACAGGGGCCTGCGGATCCAGCGGCCGCGCGCCGTGCAGGCCGAACACCTGCCAGCCCTTGGCATTGCCTGCATCCTGGTGTGCGCGGCGCGGATCGTCGGGCGCCAGCCAGTAGGCCGGCGCGTGCCAGCCCTGGGCCTGCACCACGGCCCAGCCGTCCGACAGCCACAGCTGCGGGTTGCGGTAGCCGCCGTCCTCGACGAACTGCAGGTACTCGCCGCAGTTCACCAGCCGGTCCGCGATGCGATAGGGCTGCAGCAGCGCGTTGTGCCTGGGCGTTTCGTTGTCGAAGGAAAAGCCTTCCCCGGCCGCGTGTCCCACCTGCACCACGCCGCCGTGCATCTCGATCCAGGCCGGCGGCGACGGCTGCGCCGCCAGGCGCAGCGCCGGCACGGGAGACGGGTCGTAGGCCGGCAGCAGCGGGTTGCACGAGAACGCATGCAGGATGTCGGTGAGCAGCAGCTCCTGGTGCTGCTGCTCGTGGTTCAGGCCCAGGGTGACGACGGCTTCCACCTCGCGCCGGTGCGCCTCGCCGGCGGCGGGCGCCTCGGCCAGCAGCTTGTGCACGGCCGCGTCCACATGTTCGCGGTACGCATGCACCTCGGCCAGCGTCGGCCGGGTGAGCAGCCCGCGCTGCGGGCGCGGATGGCGCGGCCCCAGGGCCTCGTAGTAGGAGTTGAACAGGTACTGGTAGTGCCGGTCGAAGGGCTGGTAGTTCGCCAGGTGCGGCATGAGCAGCACCGTCTCGAAGAACCAGGTGGTGTGCGCCAGGTGCCACTTGGTGGGGCTGGCATCCGGCATCGACTGGATGCACTGGTCTTCCGCGGACAGGGGCGAGGCCAGCAGCAGGCTGTGCGCACGCACGTCGCGATAGCGCCGAGACAGCAGCGCACCGCTCGCCGCCTGCAGTTGGGTGCCGGAGATGGTCATGGGTTGCTCCGTTCTTCTTTCTGGCGGGGCCAAACCGCGTTTCTAGCCGATTTCGAAGAAAAAGGTCGGTAGGACAAGGCCCCCATCTGGCCGGCTCCTGACAACGTTCTGTCAGGAGGGGTGCTGCGTATCATGGGGCGCATGAGCAGCAGCACCTCTTCTCCCCCGGCATCCCGGGCGGCAACGGCGGCAGCAAGGACAAGGCCGCACATCGTGATCATCGGCTGCGGCTTCGGCGGCCTGGAAGCCACCCGCGCACTGCAGCGCGCCGAGGTGGACATCACCGTCATCGAGCGGACCAACCACCACCTGTTCCAGCCCCTGCTCTACCAGGTGGCCACGGCGGGCCTGGCGGCGCCCTCGATCGCCGCGCCGGTGCGCGTGCTGTTTCGCCGCTACCCCAACGTGACGACGCTGCTGGGCGAAGTCGGCGGCGTGGACCCCGCGGCGCGCAAGGTCGAGCTCAAGGACGGCACGCAGATCGGCTACGACCACCTGATCGTGGCCGCTGGCGCCACCCACAGCTACTTCGGCCGCGACGACTGGGCGGAGAACGCGCCGGGCCTCAAGACGCTGGCCGACGCCTTCGACATCCGCCGCCGCATGCTGATGTCCTTCGAGGCGGCCGAGCGCGAGCCCGATGCGCAGCGACAGCGCGCCCTGCTCACCTTCGCGGTGATCGGCGCCGGCCCCACCGGCGTGGAAATGGCCGGCACCATGGCCGAGATCGCGCGGCACACGCTGTCGGGCGAGTTCCGCCGCATCGACCCCGGCAGCGCCGAGGTGCTGCTGATCGAAGGCGGCTCGCGCGTGCTGCAGGCCATGCCCGAGGAACTGAGCGCCAAGGCGCTGGTGCAGCTGCAAAAGCTCGGCGTGCAGGTGCGGCTCGATTCGCGCGTGACCGACATCGATGCCACCGGCCTGTCGATCCAGCGGGCCGACGGCAGCAGCGAGCGCATCGACAGCCGCTGCATCGTGTGGGCCGCGGGCGTGGCGGCATCGCCGCTGGGCCGCCTGCTGGGCGATGCCACCGGCGTGCCGGTGGACCGCGCCGGGCGCATCAAGGTCGAGCCCGACCTGAGCCTGGCCGGCCACCCCGAGATCAGCGTGGTGGGCGACCTGGCGGCCGCCATGAGCCATGTGCCGGGCAAGGAACCCAAGCCGGTGCCCGGCGTGTCGCCGGGCGCCAAGCAGATGGGGCGCACGGCGGCGGCCAACATCCTCGCGCGCCTGGCCGGCCGGCCCACGCAGGCCTTCAGGTACCGCGACTACGGCAACCTGGCCACCATCGGCCGCAACTCGGCGGTGGTGGACCTGGCCACGCCGTTCGGCCCCTTGCGGATGAGCGGGCGCATTGCCTGGCAGTTCTGGCTGTTTGCGCACGTGTACTTCCTCATCGGCTTTCGCAACCGGCTGGTGGTGCTGATGGACTGGGCCAGCGCGTACTGGAGCTTCCAGCGCTATGCGCGCGTGGTGCCGGACGTGCCGGAGATGAAGAAGAAGCCGCAGCAGCCATGAAGAGCTGCCGGGGCATCCATGCGCCCCGGCCGCCGGCTCATGCCGCGGGGCCGACGGGCCTCGCGCCAAGCATCGCGCCGGCTTCCTCCGACACGCTGCGCAGGTGCAGGTCCTGCTGCGGATACGGGATCTCGATGCCCGCCTCGCCCAGCGCGCGATGGATGCGCATGGCCAGGTCGCTGCGGATGTTCAGCCAGTTGTCGGCATCGTAGGTCCATGCGCGCACGCTGAAGTCCAGCGCGTGGTGGCCGAACTCCATGAACAGCGCCGCCGGTGCCGGCCGGCTGGCCACGCCGGGCGTCTGCGAGGCCGTGGTGCACAGGATCTCGCTCACCTGGCCGGGGTTGGCGCCGTAGGCCACGCCCACGTGGATCTCGATGCGGCGGCTGGCATCGCGCAGGGTCCAGTTGGTGAGGTTGTTGGTGACGAGCGCGCTGTTGGGCACCACCACGTCCGCGCCGTCGAAGGTGCGGATGGTGGTGGCGCGCAGGCCGATCTCGCCGACGGTGCCCGAGGTCCCGCCCACATCCACCGTGTCGCCGGGCTGGATGGGCCGCTCGAACATCAGCACCAGGCCCGCCACGAAATTGGCCACCACGCCCTGCAGGCCGAAGCCGATGCCCACGCCCAGCGCGCCGAACACGATGGTCAGCTGGCTCACCTTGAAACCGGCGGCCGACAGGGCCACCAGCAGCCCCACCACCAGCACGCCGTAATAGGTGAGCGAAGCCACGCTGTTGCCCACGCCGCGCGAGACCTTCAAGCGGGCCAGCACCTCGTCGTGCACCAGGGCGCGGATGCCGCGCGCCACCCAGAAGGAAATCAGCACGGCGACGAGGAACACCAGCACGTCGCCCAGGCTGATGGAGATCTCGCCCACCTCCGCCTTCACCGCAAGCACCGAGCTGAGCGCGCCGTAGACCGGGCGGAAGATGCGAAAGCGCTCCATCGCATAGACCAGCCAGCCGATGCCGGCGCCCAGCATGAGCAGGCGCAAGCCCAGTTGCGGCAGCGGGGCGGACGGCTGCTGCGCAGACGACGGCCGGTCGAACAGCCACCCCAGGAGTGCGGCGCATGCACCGACCGCCGCATAGAGCATCAGGGCCAGGTAGCCGCTGTCGATCACGCCGCCCGCCAGGGTTTCGGCCAGCGAAACATTGCCCACGACATTGGCCGCCAGCGAGACGAGGAACAGCGCGACGCCGCACCAGGCCACCACGCGCAGCTGCGCGCTCCAGCGCCAGCGCTCTTTCGCCTGCGCATCGCCGGCGCCCGAGGAACGCCGCAGCAGCCACAGCATGGCCGCGATACCCAGCAGGCACAGCACGATCAGGTAGAAGCGATAGAGCAGCAGGCTGGCCGAGATGAGGAAGCCCAGGCGCATCATCAGGAACAGCGCGCTCGCCGCGTAGGGCCAGGCGCCCAGGTAGCGGCGGGCCTCGGGCGGGATCAGCCGCAGCACCGGAACCATGGCGATGAGCATCGCGGCCTCGTGCACCAGCAGCGGCGCGTCGGGCTCGAGGACGAACACGCCGATCATCGCCAGCAGCACCCACAGCGACAACGGACGCGACAGCGCATACACCGGCCGGACCGCGTCGGCACCGGCGCGCGCCGCACTGCGCCGCGCGCGCACCGACATCCAGATCACCAGCGGCAGCAGCAGCACCTGCACGATGTGCAGCACCATCGGCCGCTCATTCCCGCTGCTGCCGTACTCCTTGGCGAAGCGCGTCTCGACGTCCAGGCCCTGGCGCAATGATGCGGCCATGTTCACCGCGCCCGCATCGGCGGCGGCCCGGGCCGACCAGATCGGCGCGGTGTCGATGCGAAGGAGGCGCCGGTCGATCTCCTCGATGGCCTGCGCCACCGCACCCTCGCCCTGGCGGATGCGCGCACCCAGCTCGCTGCCGCGCTGCCTCAGGTCGATCTGCTTTTCCAGCGGCACGGCCAGGCGCGCCTCGGCCTGCTTCAGCGCGGCGATCAGGCCGTCGACCCGGCCGGCCATGACCGCGGGCAGTTCGCCGCCGGCAATGCGCTGGCGCTGCGCTTCCCAGTCGATGCGGCGCTTGCTGAGCGCGGCCGCATCTTCCAGCAAAGGGCCGCCCACGCGCTTGAGTTCGGCCTGCCAATCCTCGAAGCGGCTGCGGTCGAAGCGCCAGTGCCGCGCCATGCTTTCCAGGCGCATCACCGGCATCTTGCGCAGCTCCCTCGGGGGGTAGGCCTTGATCATCGCGTCGACCGAGGCGGAAATGCTTTCCAGCCGCGTGGACAGTTCCTGGCTGCGGTCCGTCTCGGCAGCCTCGCCCTCGACCCGCGCAACCAGTTGCTCGTCGGCGTCTGCGCGCAAGGCCAGCTCGGCCAGGGTGGCGGGTGCGGCAGCTGCCGTTGGCGCCGGCGCTGCGTCAGCCGGCGCGGCGCCGCCGGGCGGCGCCTGCGCG